>NZ_LZML01000050.1:0-771 GCF_001665695.1 Nocardia sp. 852002-51101_SCH5132738
GAACCGAATTCCATTGTGCTAGAATAGATTTAGTACCGAACTAGCTTCGGACTTACACGGTTCTCGTGACACCCTCGGCGCGTACTGCCGACGATGTCGCGCAGGAGGTCTACGCGTTGCTGATCACCTACCAGGCGTTGCGGACCGCGATCGCCGATACCGCGCTGGCCACACCGGGCATGGTCGCGGACCGGGGCAGTTTCACCGTCGCTTTGCAGACCGCCCGCGACCAGCTCGTCCATGCGGCCGGGTCATCACCGGCGCGACTGTCGATATCGTCGGTGTGATCGGGCGGGCCGTGCGCGCTGACCTGCTCCCACATCGCCGGCCCCGCAGCAGCCTTCGCGTGGTCAAACGGGCAATCTCCAAACACCGCGCCAAGGGGGTGATCGACCGGACCATCTACCAAACCCACATCAGCGTGCGCGTGCTACCCGGTTGACAACCCGGCAGCACACCAAACTGAGCGGCCTTGGGTCTAGCCCGGGCTGCGGTGCACGCCGGCTACCGCACCTATGTCACCACCGCCGCCGATTTGGCGGCCCGCTGCCACAAAGCTGCGATCGAAGGCCGGTGGGCCACCTGCATGCGTTTCTACGCCGGACCAACGCTCCTGGCGATCGACGAACTGGGATACCTGCCGTTACCTGCAGAGGCGGCATCAGCACTGTTTCAAGTTGTGTCGCAACGATATTTGAAGACCTCGATCGCGATCACCACCAACCGCGGCGTCGGATCCTGGGGCGAGATCCTCGGCGATAACACTGTCCC
>NZ_LZML01000051.1:0-41729 GCF_001665695.1 Nocardia sp. 852002-51101_SCH5132738
TCGATGGCCCTCCACTGCCTCGAAATCAGAGAAATCCCGGCCGGATCGCTTGACAGCGGAGATAGGGACACCCCCCCTGCCGGTGCCCCACCGAGCCGCTGGGGCGACCCCGACGCACTCGCAACACTCCTGCAGTCCCACGGCATGCTCATCACCACCAGTACCCGGGAACGCATCACCCTGCGCTTCGAATCCCCCAGCGCCGGAGCGGATTTCCTCATCCGCACCGCGGGCCACGTCATGCACGAGCGGCAGTTCTCGATCGACGAGGGCCGCTGGGACCGATTGCACACCGACCTCACCACTTTCGTAGCCGCACACGCCGAAACCATCGACGGCACAATCGAGCTGCCGCTCGATTACCTACTGGCCACCATCACCAACCGGCACATCTCGTGATCGGCGATCCGGTTCGCTGGCAAGTAGATCGAGTTTCCGCTGAGCGGTTGCGAAGTCCGCATCGGTGGTGCGATGCCAAGCCAACCATTCGGCCACTTCTGCGCGCCTGGCGGCACGGCATGCAGCCCCTACTCGGCGGGTGTGGTCAGGTCGTAGACCGTCACTCCGTCGATGGTTCGGGCGGTGAAGTTCGCGGCTACCCACTGGGCGATGTCGGAGGCCTCGTGGCTGCCGCCGCTGGGGGCGCCGCGCATTCCCGCCATACCTTCACCGCCGATGAAGTAGTGGATCTTGTGCTGGGCCACGTACTCCTGGAACTGGGACAGGGTCGGTGACGGGTCGGTGCCGTTGAAACCGCCGACGGCCATGACCGGGTCGCCGGTGGCGAGCTGGTAGGCGGCGGCGCTGGTGGAGCCGACCGCGGCCGCTACCCAGGTGTAGGCGGCGGCGTTGTCGCGCAGTGCCGCAGACAGATTCGAGCCGACGGAAATACCGCCGAGGAGGCCGCCCATCGGACCACCGGCATGCGCGCCGGGACCGCCGCCGGGCGGCATCCCGCCTGGGAAGCGCCCGCTGGACGGGCCGGCGGACGGAATCGCTCCGGTGTGCGGAGTCGACGCGGTCGCCAACGCGTAGGCGGTCGGCCCCGCCAGGCCGGCGGCCAGCGCCACGGCCACCACCGCCGCACCCAGTGCCCGCGGCAATCGGGAGACCACCAGCAGCAGTGCCGCGGCACCCACACCCACCACCGCGACGACGGGCCGCAGCCACGGATTCCAATCGCTGGTGCGCGCGAGCAGGAGGCAGGCGAGAACGGTGGTCACCACCAGCGTGCCCGACAGCACCGCCGCGGCTCGAAGGTCGTTGCGCCGCAACCACAATTGCCAGGCGCCGATCGCCAGACTGCCCGCAGTGGCCGGAGCCAGCGCCACCGTGTAGTAGGGGTGCAGGATGCCGCTCGCGAAGCTGAAGATTCCGCCGGTGAGTATCAGCCAGCCCAGCCACAGCACCAGCGCTGCCCGCGTCGGATCGGTGCGGGGCGCGCAACGAGTGAGCCAGAGACCGGCGACGCCGATGATCAGCGCCGCCGGGATCAGCCAGGAGATCTGACCACCCATCTCGGAGCCGAACAGTCGCGCCCAGCCGACGTCGTAGTTCATATTGCCCAGACCGCCCACCTCGTCACCGGTGAGCCGCCCGAAACCGTTATAGCCCAAAGCCAATTCGAGCACGCTGTTGTGCTGTGAGCCGCCGATGAAGGGCCGCGAGGAGGCGGGCCAGAGCGCGACCACGGCCAGATACCAGCCCGCGGACACCACCATCGCGAGCACAGCCGCCACCGCGCGGATAATCCTCGTTTTCCAAGTAACTTGGGCCGCAAGCAGATACACCACCGCGAAAACCGGCAGCACGATGAACGCCTGCATCATCTTCGCCAGGAATCCGAATCCGACGGCCACCCCGGCCAGCGGCAACCACCACGCGGCGCTGTCCTTTTCGACGGATCGCAGCACGCAGTAGGCGGCGGCGGTCAGCAACAGCACGAGCAGGGCATCCGGATTGTCGAAGCGGAACATCAGCGCCGCGGCCGGTGTGAGCGCCAGAACGGCACCGGCGAGAACTCCCGGCCAGTGCCCGGCGACCCGGCGCACCGCGGCGTACAGCACGGCGACGGCGGCGACGCCCTCGAGCGCCTGCGGCACCAGCAGACTCCACGAGTTGAGGCCGAAGATCCGCGCGGAGATATCCATGACCCACAGCGCGCCGGGCGTCTTGTCCACGGTGATCGCGTCGGCGGCGTCGCTGGATCCGAACAGCATCGCCTTCCAGCTCTGCGATCCGGCCTGTACGGCGGCGGCGTAGAACTCGTTGGCCCAGCCGGCGGCACCCAGGTCCCACACGTACAGCAGCGCGGTGGCCGCCAGCAGCGCCACCAGCGACAGCTGCCGCCACCGCGGGCTCGCGGTCCGCGGCGGCGGCGGTTCGGTCACCGCGACCGGGGGCGTTTCCAGCACAGTCGTCGTCATATGTCGATCGTCATCGACCGAGGTGGTTGCTGCCTTGGGCTTCGCTGTGTGCCCGCTGTGAGGTCTCCTCCGGCAGCCGGACGGTGAAAACGGTATGTCCTGGTGCACTGTCGAGGCTGATCGCGCCGCCGTGTGATTTCACCACCGCCGCGACGATCGCCAGCCCCAGACCGCTGCTTCCGGCCCGCCGCGAGCGCGAGGAATCGCCGCGCGCGAAGCGTTCGAACACTTCCGGCTGCAGTGCGGCGGGAATACCGGGACCGTTGTCGGCGACCTGCCAGATCGCGCGGCCGGCGCCGTCGCGTTCCAGCGAGACCGTGACCGTGGTGCCGGGGCCCGTATGCACCCGCGCGTTGGCGAGCAGGTTGGCCAGCACCTGGTGCAGTCGCGCCGCATCACCGGTGACGACGACCGGTTCGCCGGGCAGATCCAGATTCCACCGGTGGTCCGGGCCCGCGATGTGGGCGTCGCTGACGGCGTCGACGGTCAACCGGGTCAGATCCACCGGCTCGTGTTCGAGGCCGCGCCCGGAATCGAGCCGGGCCAGCAGCAGCATGTCCTCGACCAGCGCCGTCATCCGCCGCGATTCCGAATCCACTCGGTTCATCGCGTTGGCGACGTCGCCGGGCACCTCGGCCCGTTTCCGTTGGGCCAGTTCGGCATAGCCGCGAATCGCGGCCAGCGGGGTGCGCAGTTCGTGACTGGCGTCGGCGAGGAACTGCCGCACCCGCGTCTCACTGGCATGGCGGGCCGACAGCGCGCTGTCGATGTGATCGAGCATGCGGTTGACCGCGGAACCGAGCTGTCCGACCTCGGTACGCGGATCGGCGTCGTCGGCCGGAACCCGCACCGGTAACGCCACTTCGCCGCGATCGAGCTGCAGATCGGCCACCCGGGAGGCCGTGGCGGCCACTCGGTCCAGCGGTGCCAGCGCGCGGCGGATCACCCAGATGCCCACGGTGATCGCGACGACGAGCACCACTGCGGTGACCACCACCAGGATCAGCAGGACCCGCATCAGCGTGGCGTGAACCGCGGTCAACGGCATACCGGTCACCACCGTGGCACCCGACCAGGTCGAATTCGCGACCACGCGATAGGAGCCCTGCCCGTCGAGGTCGACGGTCACCGGATCGCCGTCCGACGCCACCCGGGCCAACTGCTGCCGGGCGGCCGCGGACAAACTGGTCTGGGTCCCGTCGGCATCGATCTTGGCGGCGGTGACGTCGGCGCCGTCGATACTGGCGCCGACGGTATCGGCTTGAATGCCGCGCCGGTCCAGGAAATCCGGCCCGGGACCGCCGTGGTTCGGCGGCGGCCGATAGCCGTGGTCCGGATCGCCGGGTGGCGGCCCGAGACTCGGCCCACCGCCGGCCTCGCCGAGGGAACGCTTCTGCACATCGACCAACTCGGTGTCGAGCTGATGCACGAGAAACTGCTGCAGCGCGAATTCCGTTGCGGCGCCGATACCCACGACCACGACCACCAGCAACAGCAACTGTCCGACCAGCAGTCGCGCGCGCAACGACCAACCACGCGCCGACCACCGACGGCGAGACCGCGGCTCGCTCGCCGGGGCCTCAGCCGGCGGGTTTGAGGACATATCCGGCGCCGCGCAGGGTGTGGATCATCGGTTCGCGACCGCTGTCGATCTTCTTGCGCAGATAGGAGACATAGAGCTCGACGATGTTGGAGCGGCCGCCGAAGTCGTAGCTCCAGACCCGATCCAGAATCTGCGCCTTGCTCAGCACGCGACGGGGATTGCGCATGAAATAGCGCAGCAGTTCGAACTCCGTGGACGTCAGCGTGATCGGCTCGCCCGCGCGCGTCACCTCGTGGCTGTCCTCGTCGAGCATCAGATCGCCCACCACGATCTGAGCGTCGTTGTCGACGGTGGTGATGCCGGTGCGGCGCAGCAGTGCGCGCAGGCGCAGGACCACCTCCTCGATGCTGAACGGTTTGGTGACGTAGTCGTCGCCGCCGGCGGTGAGCCCGGCGATGCGATCCTCGACCGAATCCTTCGCGGTCAGCAGCAGCACCGGCAGATACGGCAGATCGCGGCGCAGCTTCGCGAGCACCTCGAGCCCGGTCATATCCGGCAGCATCACGTCGAGAACCACCACGTCGGGGCGGTTCTCGCGGGCCGCGGTGACCGCGGTGCGGCCGTCGGCGGCGGTGACGACCTGCCACCCTTCGTAGCGCAACGCCATCGACACCATTTCCGCGAGCACCGGTTCGTCGTCGACGACGAGGACGGTCACGGGGCTGCCGTCCGCGCGGCGCATCACGACGCGCTCGGCCGGGGTGTTCGTGGTGGTCATGACCCCAGTCTGGGAACGGCGGCTAGGTGTCCGCTGTGCCGTGTCTGGGGGTCGGCTGTGAGTGCCGCGGTCGCGGCGCGTTCACCACAGCGGGTACCGAACGAGTCCACAGCGCAGACCCAGCTTCGCACCGCAGGGTTGACCGAGCAACGCGATCGCGGCATCGACGGCCCGCGATCGCATTCGACGACAAGGAGTACGCGATGACCGAGCCCACCCCACAGCCTCCGGCCGAGCCGGAACACACCTGGGGCGCGCCGCAGACCCGGCCGGCCGCCACCTGGTCGACGAAGAAGTCGCTGGCCGCGGTCGGTATCGCCGCGGTGATCGCGGCGGCCGGGGGCGGCGTCGTCTACGCGGCCACACATTCCGATGGCAGTGCGCACGGTGGTCCGGGCGGGGCCGGGACCAGCTGGGGCGGCGGGCACAACACCGCGGGCCCGGGCGGTATGGGCATGACCGGCCAGAGCCTGCACGGCCAGTTCGTGATCAGCGACGGCAACGGCGGCTACACCACCGAGATCACTCAGATGGGCACGGTGACCGCGGTATCGGACACCTCGATCACCGCCGAGAGCGCCGACAACTTCACCCAGACCTACACGATTTCCGGCGGCACCCAGCATTCGGCGGTGAAAGTCGGTGACACCGTGCGCATTCAGGGCACGGAGGCGAACGGGACCGCCACCGCGACGGCGATCACGAGCGGCACCGAATCCGGGCAGATGGGTGGTCGCACCGGACGGTCGGGCCGCTTCGGCGGAATGGCGCAGGGCGGCGATCCGGGGCAGAACGGTCCCGGACCGGGAGGCGCGGCGCCCGGACAGGGCGGCGGACCCGGGATGGCACCGCCGATGGACGGTGCTCCGAATCAGCCCAACGGCTGATCGCAGGAACGTCGGCGGGTCCATGCCCGCCGACTCGCGGCGCGTCACGCATGCGCGGCGCGACGCGCCCCACCGGCGGAATCCACAACGCCCGACGGTCGGCACACCTCTGGCAAACTGGGCGGATGGATGGCGATGCGGTGATCGTGCCCATGGGTCTGGGGCATTTGCGGCAGGTGCTGGATCTGGGTCACGAAGTGTTCGACACCAGCGTCAAGCCCTACACCTCGTGGTCGTTGACGTCGGTGGCCGAACATTTGGATTCGGCGGACAACGCCTGCTGGGTGGCATTGGATTCGGATCGGGTGGTGGGATTCGTGCTCGGGTCCATGGAATTCGAATTGCGGGACGACTGGGGATATCTGGAGTGGGTCGCGGTGGCGCCGGATATGCAGGGGCGCGGGCTGGCGCGGCGACTGGTGGATATCTGTTCGGAAGCGTTGTTCGCGCGGGGAGCGCGCCGCATCGTGACCGACGTGGAGCAGAGCAATACCGCCTCGGCCACCCTGATGACCCGCAGCGGATTCAGTCCGGCCGCCTCGGTCACCCTGTTCGTCCGACCCAATCCCGCTGAGCCGGAACGGGATTCGGAAGCACCGCTGCCGCCGATCGCGCCGGGCGCCAAACGGGCGTTGATCAGGCGAGGCCGTCTCGCGGGCGACAATCGCAGCACGCACTGAGCCGCGCGAGCCGCCGCACGCTATCCGATCCGTCCCTGCCGCAGCGCGGGCGCTGTGCCGAGGATGCCGACGCCGGATGCACTGCCGTCGCGGGGCGCACGGTCGACGCACACCGCCCGCACCAGGAAGTAGTTCAGGACCGGAATCAGCAGTTCCACCGGCGTCATGAGCACGTAGAACCAATTGGGTTCCCCGCTCACCACCCATGCCAGCAGCCGGGCGATTCCGCCGGCGAAGAAAACGGCGCCGAGCGCGTTGATCGCCGGCCCTCGGTGCTCCACATCGCGCGCACACCACGCCACGGCCAGTCCGTAAGCGCCGAACACGACCGCGTAGAAGCGCATATCGGAATCGATGGTGGCGTTCACCGGTCCCGCGCCGATGACGCTGGCGGTACCGAAGAACAAGTGCGCCAACGCAATTCCCGCACACACCAGCCCGAACACCAGTAGCCAGATCTGCAGCACTCGTCGCATGCCGACCCCTATTAGACAGTTGTTGAATAAGCTCCACGGTAGGCCGCTGCCGCCGCTCACGTCAACCACCGCACGCCTACGATGAGCAGATGCCGAGCCGACGCCGCCTCACCCCCGAGCAGCGCCGCGACGAATTGATGGACGTGGGCGCGCGATTGTTCGGCGAACGCTCGTTCGACGAGGTCGCGATGGAGGACATCGCCGCCCACGCCGGCGCCTCCCGCGCCCTGATGTACCACTACTTCCCCACCAAGGGCGAGTTCTTCGCGGCCATCTGGAAGCGCGCTCACGATCGACTGCTCGCCGAACTGCGCATCGACCCCGAGGAGCCGGTTCGCACCGCCGTCTATCGGAGCCTGGTGGCGCATCTGGATTTCTATCGCGCCCACGTTCCGCTGGTTCTCATCGCGAACCGCACCGCGCCGGCCACCGATCCGGCGGTGCGTGGACCGGTGGTCGAGGACCTGAATGCCCTGTGCGAGCGCGTCCTCGACGCGTGTGGCGCCACGGGGCACACCCGAGAGGTTGCGGCCGCGGCGCTGAGCGGATGGATCGCCTTCATTCGCGAGGTCGCCATCGAATGGCTTGCCCATCAGCGCATTTCGCGTGACGAAGTGTTACGGATGTGCATGGCGACCCTGGACGCCACCGCGGGTGCCCAGCTCGATCTGACCGCGCCGCCGCGGCGGTGAGACGTCGTGGTCCGCTATCGCCGGGAGAGCCGATCGAACACCGCGCTGGCCGCGCCGAAACCGAGCACCCCGAGCCCCGCACACCAGACCAGGGCCAGTGCCGCGCTTGCGCCGGTTCCGCTCGAATTCAGCAGACCGCGCACGGTATCCACCACGGGCGTGGCGGGCTGGTAGGCGGCGAAGCCGCGCAGCCAGGCGGGCATGGTGGAGGTCTGTACGAACGCGCTGCTGATGTAGGGAATGAACATGATCGCGTAGGTCATCCCGCCGGCCGCCTCGGGATTCTTCGCCACCAGCCCGAGCGCGACCGCGATCCAGCAGATCGCCACCACGAACAGCACGATCATGGCCAGCGCCCCCAGCCAGCCGAGTACGTCCGCCCGCGGGCGATAGCCGAGTAGGACGGCCACGGTCACCGCGATCGCGATGGCGGCGAGATTGCGCGCCACCCCCTCCCCGACGTGTCCGGCCAGGATCGCCTGCCTGAACATCGGCAGCGTCCGGAATCGGTCGATACTGCCCCGGGTCATATCCGCCGAGACCGCGGTCGCGGTGATCGACGCACCGAAACCCGTACACAACAGCATGATTCCGGGCACGACGTAGTCGAGGTAGGAACCACCGACGTCGATCGCGCCGCCGAAGACGTAGGTGAACAGCAGCATCACCAGGATCGGCATGAGCAGCGAGATGATCAGCGTGTCCGGACTGCGCAGGGTGTGCCGGGCGCACCGGCGGAACATCACCGCCGAATCCGCGGCGATCATCCTCACCGGGCTGCCGCCTCGACGATATCGGCGGCATGGGCGGCGGCGCCCTCGGTGCGCAGGGTAGCCGCGAATTGCCGTGCGCGGGCGCGACGTTCGGGTTCCAGCAGCGTGGTCACGCCGCGAACGAGTCGTTCGGTGGTGAGCTCGGTGAAACGCAGGTGTGCGCCGAGCCCGAGCCGATCCACCTGCCCGCCCCACATCGGCTGTTCGAACGACACCGAACACACCAGTGTCGGCAGACCGGCCCGCAGACTTTCGAACAACGTGCCTATCCCGCCGTGATGCACCGCGGCCGCGCAGTGCGGGAACACGAGGTCGTAGGCGAATGGGCCGACCACTTTCACCCTCGAATCACCCTGGGTACGAGCGGTTTCCATACCACTCCAGCCCGCGCTCACCAATGCTCGCACCCCGAGTCGCCGCGACACCTCACCGACCATGGCCAGGACGGCGGTGGGATCGCTGATCGGCATACTGCCGAATCCGAAGAACACCGGCGCCTCCCCCGCCCGCACCCAGGACAGGATGTCGGTGTGGTCGTCGCCGAGTTCGCCCACCGCGTGCCGGGTCTGCTGATCCAGCGTCAGGAAGCCGGTGAACGGGCGCCGGCCGTCCCACTGCGCCGGCAGCCCGGGCACCAGTGCCGGATCGTAGATCTGCACCTCGGGGACCCGCCGCCGGGCCAGCACCGCCGCGATACTCGCCCGCGATTTCGGCAACCCGAGCATGCCGCGCAGATCGTTCAGATAGCGCATGAACACGATCCGCCGCAGGTTCTCCGCCACCGCCCACGTCGCGCGATTCACCGGAGCGGGCGGCGCCCAGCTCGCCGGCAGCGCGCCCGGAAACGGATAGGCCCCGTTCGCCCGGGCCGGGTAGTAGTGCAGGCTCACCAGCGGCACATCCATCGCCTCGGCGACCGAGCACGCGCGGTCCTCGGTGACGGTGCTGGCCACGATCAGGTGGGCGCCCGCGCACACCTCGACCACCTCGCGGTTCATCCGATCGGCATAGTCGGCCATCTGTTGGGCGACCAGCTGCATCAGCCGCAACGTATTGCCCGCGGCGAGGGCGCGCTGCCCTGCCTCCGAGCTGTAGAGCTGCTGCACATCGGGCCCGCAGGCGCGCGCGGCGAGCCCGGCTGCGGAGGCGAAATCGACCAGATTCGGCGGCGCGCCCAGCACCACGTCGTGGCCGCGGCGCCGCAATTCCAGCCCCAGGGCCAGCACCGGTTGCACGTCGCCGCGGGTGCCGGTCAGCGGAATGGCGATTCTCATGTCGAGTTATCTCCCCTTTTCCCGAGAGCGCAACACTTTCGGCCGAGAAACCCGATGGGGACACTATGGGATATCGAACCAACGGGCGCGTGGGTAACGTGCCCGGCGTGCACATCGCCATGTTCATGGACTATCACCCGGCGACGCTGGGCGGGGTGCAGACCGCGGTGGCGGCACTGCGCCGCGGCCTCGAACGCGCCGGGCACCGGGTGACACTGTTCGTGGCGCCACTGTCGGGCACTCCGTCCCCGGCTACGGAAGCCGACGACGGGGTGATCGAACTGGCTCCGCTGGCCGGCGCGGTGGTGAACGGCTTCCCGATGGTGCTGCCCACCGCACGCAACGCCGCACTGATCGATGCCGCCTTCGCCGCCCGCGGCCCGGTCGATCTGGTCCACACCCACACCACCTACGGGGTCGCCATCTCGGGAATGAAAGCCGCACGGCGGCACCGGATTCCGCTCGTACACACCGCACAGAGCCGCGACGACGCCTTCATCGAGCACACCGCACCGGCGCCCTACCTCTCCGCGCTGGCGCTGCGAATCCTGCACGGCCGCTTCGTCAACCACCCCGCACGGATGCCGCGTGGCGCGCAGAGCCGGGCCGCCCGCCATGCGTGGCACACCATCGTGGGTCAGGGGCAGGCCGCCGACCGGGTCATCGCACCGACCCGCCATTTCGCCGATCTGCTGCTCGGCCACGGCCTCACCCGGCCGATCCGGGTCGTGTCCAACGGCGTCGACGACACACTCGTCGACAACCGGCGCCCGGTCGAGCGCGACGCCGACGGCCCGCTGCGGTTGATCTGGTGCGGCCGGCTCTCCGCGGAGAAGCGACTGCTCGAATCGATCGACGCGGTGCGCCGCGTCCCCGACTGCACCCTCGACGTGTACGGCGAGGGTGAACTGTTCGATCGCGCCGCCGCGGTGGTCGCCGAATACGGCCTCGCGGACCGAATCACTCTGCACGGCAGGGTTTCTCAGGAGCAATGCCTCGACGCCATGGCCGCAGCGGACGCCCTGCTGTTTCCGTCGTGGGGTTTCGACACCCAAGGCATGGTGCTGCTGGAGGCGATCGCCACCGGGCTGCCCGTACTGTACTGCGATCCGGACCTGGCCGAATCCATCCCGGCGGGCGGCGGTCTGCGCGCCGACGACACCTCCCCCGCAGCACTGGCGGATGTGATCGCCCGGCTGGCGACAGATCGCGCCGAGCTGCTCGCGATGCGCGCCGAGATGGCCGGGCATCGGGATTCGGTGCGACAATCCGGCCGCATCGGCGCGATCGTCGAGGTCTACCGGCAGGCACGGGCCGATACCGAGCCCGCCGCGCAGCCGCCGGTGCCGCGACGACTCTCCGATGTCCCCACCGCGCCCGGCGCCCTGCCGTTGATCGGCCACAGCCTGCGCGCGCTGCGCGACGCACCGGGTTTCGTGACCTCGCTCGCCGACCTCGGCCCGATCGTGCGCATCCGGTTCGGCCGCAAAACCGGCTATGTGCTCACCACTCCTGAGCTGGTACGCGAGGTCGGCCTCGGCGACGCGGAACTGAATCGCGACGACCTGCGGGAAGCGATCGCCGATGTGGCGGGCGGTTCGGTGAACGTGCTGCGCGGCGCCGAACACAAACTGCGCCGGCGCATGATCGCGCCCGCGCTGCGGCAGAGCCGGCTCGCCGAATATACGGTCACCGCGGCCGGATTGGCCGATACCTGGTCGGCCGCACTGCCCGCCGGTGGCCGGGTCGACCTGATGGACGAGGCGCACGGACTGATCCTCGACACGGTGTCCTCTACGTTGTTCACCGCCGAATTCAGCGAGACGGCCCGCCGCCGGATTCGCGACAACGTGCCGTGGCTGCTGAGCCAGGTCATTCTGCGCACCGCGCTGCCGCCGCAGATCCGCCGCCTCCGGGTGATCGCGAATCGACGCTGGCAACGCAAGGCACACCATCTGCGTGCCGCGATCGGCGCCGCGATCGCCGAGTACCGCCGCCGCGACGAGGATTTCAACGACGTGGTGTCGGCGTTGATCCGCCATACCGATCCCGAGACCGGCGCGCGACTGTCGGACGAGCACATCATCGACGAGGCCATCCTGATGCTGGCCGGTGGGGTGGGGTCGATGGCCTCGCTCACCGGCTGGCTGTGGCACGAGGTGATGCGGCGCCCCGATATCGCTGAGCGGATACGTGCCGAACTCGACGAGGTGGTGGGCGCCGGCCCGGTGCGCGCGGAGCATATCGCCGAGCTCACCTACCTGAAACAGGTTGTCTCGGAGACTCTTCGGTTCTGGGGGCCGTGGATCAGCGCCGGTAACGCGTCGGGGCCGGTGACCGTCGGTGGACTCACCATTCCCGACGGCACCGCCATCATGTTCAGCCCGTATCTGGTCCAGCACGACCCGCGCCACTTCCCGAATCCCGAGGCCTTCGATCCCGACCGCTGGTCGCCGGACCGCACCGGCGAGATCGACAAGCAGGCGAACCTGTCCTTCGGCGTCGGTCGCCGGCGCTGCCTGGGCGATCATTTCGCGCTGCTGGAGATCACGCTGGCCTCGGCGGCACTGCTGGCCCGGTGGCGACCCGAGCCGGATCCGGCCTACGTCGTGCGAGCCTCGAACCGCGACTTCGTCCTCTCACCCTCCGCGATTCCGGTGACCCTGCACCGGCGTTAGCGACGGCGCAGCAGCACCCCGCGGATGAACGCCGCCTGCCCGGAATGCTGGATGTCGTCGTCGACCACGCTGATCAGCCGCACGCCGAGGGTCACCGGCGGATCCCAGCGGGTGTCGACGATCCGCGGCAGGTCGGCGTCGGTGAGGGTGCGGACGTACTCGACGGTGCGGTCGTGGACGGCGTCGTGATAGCCCAGCAGCGACTCGGCCGGAACACCGTCGAGGGCCGCCACCGCGTCCGGACCATCGCCGTATCCGGTCGCTGATCCGTCGAAGGGCAGATCGAAGCGGCGAGCCCAGCCGGCCGCCGTCCACACCTGTTCGGTGCCGGCCACGTCGGCGACATGGTCGTCCTGCACGCGGGTCAGATGCCAGATCAGCCAGGCGATGGAATTGGCCCCCGGATCCAGCCGCGCGGCCAGTTCCTCCTGGGTGAGCCCGGCGACCGCGCCGTGCACGTTCTCCTTGATCCGTCCGAAGGCGTCTACCAGCAGATCGGTGCTCGTCATGCTGGTATGCAAGCACATCACACCGACAGTTCGGTGGAACCGGTGTGAATATGCCCGCTCACAAGGTGTTTCACCGTGGTTCACCGGCCCGGTCCGCCCCGGCGAACCGAGAGTGGAAGACGGACAGAGAGTTCGGCACGTTCCTGCTACCCTGGTCGACAGTCCGGTTACGGATGTCCGGCCGGGCGGCTAACCAAGCCTCTTGTCCTACAACAGATGTGGGGTGACGCTGTAGGACCATACCGACAGGTAGGACCATACCGACAGCGGAATTCTTCGTCGCGCTCGACAGTTCATTCTCTGGAGTCACATCTTTTGACCACACCACGTTCTGCACTGTCCGCACTGCCCGGCGCGGGCGGTCCCGCCACCTGCCCGGTCCAGCACATGGGTTCCCCGGTCGACACCGACGGCCCCCGGATCCTGCTGGACACACCGGAATTCGCCGCCGATCCGCACGCCAAGTATCGGGAGATGCGCCGGCGCTACGGTTCGCTGGTCCCGATCGAGTTGTCCCCCGGCGTCCCGGCCACGCTGGTGATCGGCTACCACACCGCGTTGCGGATCCTCAACGATCCCGAGCACTTCCCCGCCGACCCGCGGGCGTGGCAGGACACGATTCCCGAGGACTGCCCGGTGCGGCCGATGATGCAGTGGTATCCGAACGCGCTGCGCAACGCGGGCAACGTCCACCTGCGCTACCGGCAGGCCTATACGGCGGCCGTCGACGGTATCGACCTGCACGCGCTGCACAGCACGGTGGAGAAGATCGCGATCCCGCTGATCAACAGCTTCTGTGAGGCCGGATCGGCGGATCTGGTGTCGCAGTATGCCTTCCCGCTGGTCTTCGAATCGCTGAATCGCATGGTGGGATGTTCGGCCGAGCTGGGTCAGCGCGTGGCCACCGGTATGGCGGCGCTGTTCGACACCGTGAACGCGGCCTGGGGTATGGAACATCTGAGCCAGGCGCTGATGGAGCTGATCCACCTGCGCCGCGCCGAACCCGGCGACGACGTCACCTCGCGGCTGGCCCACCACCCGGCCAACCTCAGCGACGAGGAGATGCTCTACAACCTGATCAGCTTCTACGGCGCCGGCATCGAGCCCCAGCAGAACCTGATCGCCAACACCCTGCTGCTGATGATCACCGACGACCGGTTCGGCGGCGGCATGCTCGGCGGCAGCCTCTCCACCCGCGACGCGCTGGACGAGGTGTTGTTCAAGGATCCGCCGATGGCGAACTTCTCGATCAGCTATCCGCGCCAGCCCATCCTGATCGACAACGCCTGGCTGCCCGCGCATCAGCCGGTGGTCATCAGCCTGTCCGCGTGCAACAACGATCCGGTCATCGCCGGCGGCGACCGCACCGGCAACCGCTCGCATCTGGCCTGGAGCGCCGGACCGCACGCCTGCCCGGCCCGTTCGGTGGCCTACCTGGTGGTGCAGGACGCGATCGACCAGCTGCTCGACGCGCTGCCGGAGATGCGCCTGGCCATCGAGCCGAGCGAAATCACCTGGCGCCCCGGCCCGTTCCACCGTGCGATGGCAGCGCTACCGGTCACCTTCCCCGCATCTCCTCCGTTGAATTTGCTGTAAGGAGCTTCCGATGAAGCAGGAACCACTGGTGCTCGATCTGACCGGCGCCGATATCCACGCCGAGAACGAGCGCATCCGGGAACGCGGTCCCGTGGCGCTGGTGGAGTTGCCGGGCGGGGTGCCGGCCTGGTCGGTGACCGATGCGGTCGTGTTGAAGAATCTGCTGTCGGATCCGCGCGTGTCCAAGGATCCGCGCCGGCACTGGTCGGCCTATATCAACGGTGACATCAACGAGTCGTGGCCGCTGCAACCGTGGGTGGCGGCGCAGAACATGTTCACCGCCTACGGCACCGAGCATCGGCGACTGCGCAAACTGGTCGCGCCGGCGTTCACGCACCGGCGCACCACCGCGATGCGCCCGCGGATCGAGGCGATCGTGGCGGATCTGCTCGAGCGGTTGAGCGCGACCGCGCCCGGGGAGATCGTGGACCTGCGCCCGAACTACGCCTACCCGGTGCCGATCCGGGTGATCAGCGAACTGCTGGGGGTGCCCGATCATCTGGACTCGGCCATCCACGCCTGTGTCGACGGCTTCTTCGACACCTCGTTCACACCGGAGCAGGCGCAGGCGAACTTCATCGAAATGGGCCGGCTGATCGGTGAATTGGTGGCGTTCCGTCGGGAGAACCCGGGCGACGACATCACCAGTGTGCTGATCGCGACCCGCAACGAGGACGGCGCCCAGCTCTCGGAGACCGAACTCGTCGACACCCTGATGCTGGTGATCAACGCCGGCCACGAGACCACGCTCAACCTGATCGATCAGGCCATCGTGGCACTGCTCACCCACCCGGAGCAACGCGCCGATGTGATCGAGGGCCGGGTGCCGTGGGCGGAGCTGGTGGAGGAGACGCTGCGCTACCAGGCGCCGGTCGCGCATCTGCCGTTGCGCTATGCCGTCGAGGACATCGAGGTCGGCGAGATCCGGATTCCGAAGGGTGAGGCGATTCTCGCCTCCTACGGTGCGGCGTGCCGCGATCCGAAGGTGCACGGCGAGACCACCGCCGAGTTCGACGTCCATCGGGCGAACAAGGAGCACCTCGCCTTCGGCCACGGTGCGCACCACTGCCTGGGCGCTCCCCTGGCACGGATGGAGGCCGCGATCGCGCTGCCGGCGCTCTTCGAACGCTTCCCGGATCTGCGGCTCGCGGTCGATCCGTCCGAGCTGAAGCCGCTGGGCAGTTTCATCTCCAACGGGCACATCTCGGTTCCGGTATACCTGCGATAGTTCGGCCGGTTCCGCGCCGGCGCTCGTCGGCGCGGAACCGCCTACTGTGGGATCTCGTGCGGGCGGCGTAGGACCGGGCAGTGCCACACCGGGAGGCGAACCGATGGCGTATTCGGACGTGCGGAACCTGTCGCATCCACTGTCCGCCGAGGTCGTATCGGTGTTCCCCGGCGATCCCGCGCCGCGGATCGACACCATCGCCACACTCGACGACCACGGCTTCCACCTGCAGGCGGTCACCGTCGGCGAACACACCGGAACCCATTGGGGCGCACCGGCCCACTTCACCGCCGGTGCGGCGACGGCCGATCGGCTCGATCCCGAGGATTTCGTCCTGCCCGGCGTCCGGATCGATATCAGCGCGCGGGCCGAACACGATCGCGATTACGCGGTGACGGTCGACGATCTGCTCGAATGGCAGCAACGGCACGGCCCCTTCCCCGCCGAGGCCGCTGTCCTCCTGCGCACCGGCTGGGAAAGATACTGGGGCACCGACGCTTTCGCGTCGGTCGATGCGCAGGGCCGCATGCATCACCCCGGGTTCTCGGTGGCGGCGGTGCACTGGCTGCTCGACCACGGCGTACTCGGCCGGCGCGGCGCCCTCGGCACCGACGCCTTCAGCCCCGATATCGGCACCGACGACAGCTATCGGGTATCGAAGCTGTTGTACCGCGAACACCGCCTCAGCCTCGAAATCCTCGCCCACCTGGCGGATCTGCCGGCTCGGGACTTCACCGTCGTCGTGGGCGGATTCGTCACCGAGGGCGGGTCGGGATCACCGGCGTCGATATACGCGTTGATCGGATCCTGAACAGCCGATGGTGGTCACGGCCCCGAGTCGCCCGGCTTCTCGGGGGATGTCCGGTACTCACCGCAGCGGTTCGAGAACCCGCTCCACCAATGCGGTGTCACAGTATTCGGTCACCTCGAGCAACTGCCCGGCGTCGACCCGGAATACGAAGCAGTAGTACTGGTCGTAGGCCTCGCCGCGGATCGTCGTCGCCGCACTGTGGGCCTGCACGACCACCCGATCACCGTCGGCGTGAACGGCGTCCGCGCTGATTCGGTAATCGGTGAACTGCGCCATCAGGGGACGCAGAAGACCCTGTACCGCAGTCGTTTTCGGCTCCCAACTGCCCGACCACGACCAGTGCCCGGGAAAGGTCCAGCGAAACTCCGGGGCCATCGCATCGCTCAGCGCCCGGGTCTCGCCGGCGGCCATCCGCTCGAAGATGTTCTGCAGCAGCGCTCTGTTCTCGTTCACACTCACTCAGCCGACGCTAAACACGGCCGACCTATGCGACAAGCGACGATCTCGCATCTCTGGTATCAGTATTTCGCATGGGTGAGTTCACCGTTCTCGGCTTGCGTGTCGTCCGCGAAGCCGCCCGCTGCGGCTCGTTCTCGGGCGCGGCGGACCGGCTGGGCTACACCCAATCCGCGGTCTCCCGGCAGATTTCGCTGATGGAGCAGGCGGCGGGGCATCCCCTGTTCGAGCGGCACGCTCGCGGCGCCGCGCCGACCGCGGCCGGGCAGATCGTGGTCCGGCACGCGGAAGCGGTCTTGGCCGAATTCGACAGCATCCGCGAGCAATTGGATCGCCTGACCGCGGGCCCGCCCGCGACCGTGCGTGTCGGCGCGTTCTCGACCGCGATGGCGGCGCTGGTGCCGAGAGCGGTGGCGGCGACGTCGGCGCGGGTGCCGCTGCGAGAGGGCACCAGTCCTCGGCTGCTCACCGCGGTGGCGCGCGGCCGGCTGGACCTGGCCGTCGTCACCGAAACCGGCACGCTCGCCGACGATGTGGAGGTGGAATTGCTGCTCGACGATCCGCTGCTGGTCGCGGTCGCGCCGAGCCACCGGCTGGCCGGGCGGATCAGTGCGGCGCCGGCGGAATTTCGCGGCGAGCGCTGGATCGCGGGCAGCACCGAGCACGGCAGCACCCTGCTCGGCGCGTGGCGCGATTCGCGGCACGAACCCGATATCGCCTTCGTCGCGCGGGATTGGGTCGCGAAATGGGGTCTGGTCGCGGCGGGTTCGGGCATCACCGTCGTGCCCGGTATCGCGGTGCCGGCGGTACCCGCGAATATCGCGTTGCTCCGGATCGATCACCCGGAGGCGGTGCGCCCCACCCGCGTCGTCCACAGCTCGGCGCGCAACGCCGCGACCTCGGCGGCGACGCGGACGTTCATCGAGGCGTTGCGCGATGCCGCGGCAGTCCTCACGAATGAGATGCGGGGGCGGCTGCGCCCGATCGCCTCGGGGTCGCGAACGAACTCGCAGTCATAGCGCTCGCGGGTCCGTCGCGACGAGAATATCTGCGGATCAGCGGAATTGGTCGCGGTGACGCTCGCACCATTCGGCGAAGGTGCGCGGTGCGCGGCCGAGCAGCCGCCGCACCGTATCGGTCCGCAGGCCGACGGTGTCGGCGCGCATCACCGTGAATCCCTCCAGAATCGCTGCCGCGAGCGCCGGGGGCGCGCCCTGGGGATAGCGGGACCGGACGGCCTCCTCGGCCGTCGTGGCGGTATGGACCGGGATCGGCCGGCCGATCGCGCGGGCCAGCACCTCGACCTGCTCGCCGATGGTGAAGGTCTGCTCGCCGGTAAGACAGTAGGTGGTGTCGTGCCCCGGCTCGGTGAGTGCGATCGCCGCCACCGCCGCGATATCGGCGGGGTCGATCGGCGCATAGCGGCCGGGGCCGGTCGGATCGAACACGGGCCGGCCGGCGCGGATATCCGGCGCCCACTCGAGGGCATTGGTCATGAATCCGCCGGGACGCAGGATCGTCGCGGAAATGCCCGAGGCACCGACGATTTCCTCGCGTTCGTGGTGCCAGCGCCCCATGGCCGGCATCGGATCGCCCAGCACGTTGTACGACGACACCAGGACCAGATGTCGCACCCCCGCTCGCCGCGCCGCCGCCACCGCATGCCGCGCGGGCTCCACCGCCAGCCCCGGAACGAGCAGGAACAGCGAGTCGATCCCCTCGCACGCCGCTCGCAACGCCGCCGGATCCGCCAGGCCGCCGGCCACACGTTCGGCGGAGGCCGGGAGATCGGCGGCGCGAGCCGGATCGCGTACGAACAGGCGCATCGCCGCACCCGCGCTGTCGAGCCGCGCCACGAGCTCTCGGCCGATATGTCCGGTCGCGCCGGTCACCAGTATCATTTCTACCCCTAATCGTTAGCCGCCTATCGACAAACATTAGGCGGCTAACGACACTCGGTCAATCCGGGGCCTCGGCGAACGAACGCGGGCCGCGACACCCACCCGGTTCACGGGCGGAATCGGTCCGTCGGCGATGGCCGGGTCGTAGCGTGAGCGCATGCGCGCGCTCGTGTTCTCGATGTGGGCCTCGGTGGTGTTCGTGGTGGTCTCGCTGGCGTGGGGGCTGGCCGCGGGATCGCAGATGATCGTGTTCGACGGACTGTATTCGCTTGTGGGCATCGCGCTTTCGGCGGTGTCGGTGGCGGCGCAGCGGACCGTCGCGAAGGGGGCCGACGCGTCGTACCCGTGGGGGCGCGAGACCTGGGAGCCGGTCGTCATCGTGGTGCGCTCGACCGCGCTGGGCGGGCTGTGTGTCTACGGATCGGTGAACGCGGTGCGCGAGATCCTGCACGGCGGCCGGGCCGTGTCGGCGGTCTCCGCGCTGGCGTACGCGATCACCGCGTCACTGCTCAGTGTGCTGGTGGCGCTGGTGCTGTGGCGGGCCGCACGCTCCGGTTCGGGACTGGTGCGGGCCGAGGCCGCCGAATGGGGCGGCGATGCGGCCTTCAGCCTGGTCACCCTGGCCGGATTCGGCGCGGCGGTGGCATTGGAGTCCGCCGGTCGCGGCGACATCGCCCGCTACGTCGACCCCACGCTCGTGATCATCGTGTCCCTGGCTTATCTCTGGATCCCGATCCGGTTGTTCCGCTCCGCTTTTCGCGAAATTCTCACCATGGCCGCCCCGCGCTCGGTGGTCACCGACGTCGAGCGACTGTGCGACCGCGTCCGCACCACCCACGGCTTCGCCGAATCCTTCGTTCGCGCCTCCACCGTGGGCAGCCGCCTCGATCTGGAACTCGCCTTCGTCCTCGGTCCCCGGACGCCGGAACGCACCGTCGAATCCTTCGACGCCATCCGCGCCGATATCGACGCCCAGCTCAACGCCCGGAACTACCACCACTCGACATCGGTGGTCTTCACCGCGGATCGCCACTGGGTGGAGTGGGCAGTGACGTGAACGACGTTGCCGGGCCGACGGTTTCGGCATAACGCCGAAACGGGACCAGCGCCTCCTCCCCCACGCCGAACAGCAGCGATAGTGTCCAAGACACTGTCCCCATCAGTGCCATTGGTGCGACCTATAGTTGGTCGATGGAGCTGCGCCACATCCGGTATCTGCTGGCCGTCGCCGACCACGGCAACTTCACCCGCGCCGCGCAGTCCCTGCACATCTCGCAGCCGACGCTGTCGCAGCAGATCAAGCAGCTCGAGCGGGTCCTCGGCGTGGTACTGCTCGACCGGTCCGGCCGCACGGTCCGCCTGACCGACGCCGGGCAGGCGTACGCGCGCTACGCCCGGCTCGCACTGCGCGATCTGGAGGCCGGCGAACGCGCGGTGCACGACGTCCAGGACCTGTCACGCGGTCATCTGCGGGTGGCGACGACGCCGACCTTCACCGCCTATCTGATCGGCCCGCTGGTCCACCGGTTCCGTTCCGAACATCCGGGGATCAGCCTCACCCTCCGCGAGACGACCCAGGATGCGATCGAGGCGGATCTGCTCGCCGATCGGCTCGATCTCGGGATCGCCTTCGCCGGCACGCACGCCGCGGGGGTCGAGCACACCGCGCCGGCGTCACGCACTTCCGCGACGCCGTCTTCCCCGCCAAGGCGCAGTTGTTCGCTTCGCTCACGACGACTCACACGCCCGCCACGCTGTTCATCGGCTGCTCGGACGCACGCGTCGTCCCCGAACTGATCACCAGCAGTGAACCCGGTGAGCTGTTCGTGATTCGCACCGCGGGCAATCTCGTTCCCGCCTACGGGCCGGGCGCCGACGGCGTGGCGGCCAGTATCGACCGCCCGGGCTCGGAAGCGACCGCGGCCCTGATTCGCGCGAATGTCGTTGCCCAGCAGGCGAATCTGGCCACCCACCCGGCGGTGGCGCGAGCGTTGCCGACCGGCGCCGTCACCGTCGAGGGCTGGGTCTTCGATATCGGCACCGGCGCCGTCACGGTGATCGATCCAGCCGGTGGCGACCGAACCATCGCCGCCTGAAACCCCCTGTGCCGCCGACAGATCCGGCGGTCGAAAGAAAGGAGATCACTATGGTGCACGCACAATTCGATCCGGCCGCCCGCCAGGCGCTGGCCGTCACGGCGGTCGAGGCGAAGATCGCCAAAGATCTCACCTGGCAGCAGATCGCCGACACCGCCGGCTATTCGACGGCCTTCGTGACCGCGGCGATCCTCGGCCAGCATCCGCTGCCGAAACAGTCCGCGGAAGCCGTGGCCGAGCTGCTCGGCCTGGGCGACAACGCGGCGGCGCTGCTGCAGACCATCCCCACCCGCGGGTCGATTCCGGGTGGCGTGCCGACGGATCCGACGATCTACCGCTTCTACGAAATGCTGCAGGTATACGGCACCACGCTCAAGGCGCTGGTCCACGAACAGTTCGGCGACGGCATCATCAGCGCCATCAACTTCAAGCTCGACGTGCGCAAGGTGCCCGATCCGGAGGGCGGCGAACGCGCCGTGATCACGCTGGACGGCAAGTACCTGCCCACCGAACCCTTCTGAGCAACCACCGCTCCGACATCGACTCATCAAGGAGTGCAATGGATTTCGCACAACACACCATCGATCTGGCCCGCCGCAACGTCGAGGAGGGCGGCCGGCCGTTCGCGACGGTCGTCGTGAAGGACGGCGAAATTCTCGCCGAAAGCCCCAACCTGGTCGCCCAGACCGCCGACCCGACCGCCCACGCGGAAATCCTCGCGATCCGCCGGGCCTGCACCACCCTCGGCACCGAACATCTGACCGGTGCCACGATCTACATCCTCGCCCTGCCCTGTCCGATGTGCCTGGGCGCGCTGTACTACTGCTCCCCCGACGAGGTCGTCTTTCTCACCACCCGCGAGGCCTACGCTCCGCACTACGTCGACGACCGGAAGTACTTCGAGCTCGGCACCTTCTACGACGAGTTCGGCAAGCCGTGGGATCAACGCCGCCTGCCGATGCGCCACGAATCCCGCGCCGACGCGGTCGACGTCTACCGCCGGTGGCAGGAACGCAACAACGGCGAGCGCCGGGTGGCGGGAGCACCGACGGGCCGCTGATCCCGCCGCGGCACGATGCGCGTCGGTAGCGGAGTCGGCGTTCACCCGAACGCCGATCAACCGGCGGCGGGGATGGCGCGCTCCACGATCGTGCGGACCAGTTCGGCGGCCCGCTTCTCGTCGAAAATGCCGGGGAGCGTGAGCCTTTCGAGAATGAGCCAGTTCAGCGCGAGGTACAACAGCACCACGGCGTCCTCGTCGCCGGGCAGCTGCGACTCCCGGAAGTTGCTGATGTTGAAGTCCAGATCCGCGCGCACTCGCTCGGTCAGCAGCGCCTGCAGTTCGGGACGACGGGTTGCCTCCAACCGCAGTTCGAGGATCGCGAGATAGCCGGTGCGGAAATGGAAGACTCGCTCGACCACCTCGGTCATGAGTTCGGTCATGGTCTCGCGGGTCTGCGGCCCACGCGATTTCGCCATCGCTTCCTCGCTCGGGATCAGCCGCTCGTAATAGCGATGGCCGACCTGAACGAGCAGCGCATCCCGGTTGGGGAAGTAGTTGGACGCCGTTCCCGCGGGCACTCCCGCCTCCTGATCCACCGCCCGAAAGGTCAGCCCGCGCGCCCCCTCCCGGGCCAGGACCTCGATGGACGCGTCCAGTAGAGCCTGCCGGCGTTCCGGATTCGTGCGCACCACTTGACACCACTCCATTCGTAGTACTACGGTTCAAAACACTTCGTTCAGAGTACTACACCTGAGGCGGTAACGATATGCGAAAGCACCACACCACCTTCCCTGCCCAGGCCGACCAACGGCGCTTCGTCACACGTCCCGTGCCTCCGCGCACAGTCACCAATTCCAAGGGCGGGTGGCCCCGGCACGGCAGGCACGGGGCCCGGTAACGGCCGACAGTGCCGGATGTCCGAATCGTTCGACCGGCCGGAAACGGCCGGAACAGGAGTGGAATGCATACCGACGTGATCATCGTGGGCGCGGGCCCGACCGGTCTGATGCTGGCCGCCGAACTGCAGGCGGCCGGAGTCCGGCCGCTGGTGCTGGAACGGCAACCGCGACCCCGCGACACTCCGAAGGCCGGTGGGCTCGGCGGGCAGATTCTCGAGTTGTTGCGCTACCGGGGCCTGCTGGACCGGTTCGAAGCGGCCTGCACCGACCCGATACCGGCTCCGCGGTTCCCGTTCGGCGGTGTCCATGTGGACCTCACCGGGCTCGCCGAGTCGCCGATGCACGCCTTGCCGCTGCCGCAACAGCAGCTCGAGCGGGTGCTCGGCGAACGCGCCGATGAACTCGGGGTCGACATCCGGCGCGGACATCAGGTGCTGGACGTGACGCAGGGCACCGACGCGGTCACCGCCCACGTGCGGGGCCCGGACGGCACCTATCGGGTCACCGCCCGCTACCTCGTGGGCTGCGACGGCGCCCGCAGCCGGATTCGCGAGCTGGCCGCAATTCCGTTTCCCGGCACCGTCTATCCGGAGGTCAACCGGCTGGCCCAGATCACGGTGCCCGATTCGGTGACCCGGCACGACAACGGCGACCTCGACGTCGACGGTTTCGGAACCATCAGGACGGGTTTCACGCGGACCGACCGCGGGCTGTTCGGGATGGGCGTCTCGCCCACGTCGGAGGTGTTGTCGGTCTACACGATCGAGGACGAGTCCGTCGAATACGACGACGACGTACCGCTGACCGTCACCGAACTGCAGGACAGCGTCCGCCGCGTGCTCGGCGCGGAACTCCCTGTGGCACAGACGCATCGGCTGTCACGTTTCACCTTCAAGGCCCGGCAGGCCGAACGCTGTCGCGAGGGCCGGATCCTGCTGGCCGGCGATGCGGCCCATCTGTTCCCGGCCACGGGCGTGGCCCTCAACGCCGGCATGCTGGACGCGGTCAACCTGGCGTGGAAGCTGGCCGCCGAAGTCCAGGGCTGGGCGCCGGACGGACTGCTGGACAGCTACCACGACGAACGGTATTTCGCGGCGGCGCGCACCATGCTGCACACCCGTGCGCAGGTGGCGCTGCGGCGTGGGCACGACCCGGCGGCCGAGGCGCTGCGGGCGGTCTTTCAGGAGCTCCTCACCGACGATCAGCCCCTGCGGCGCATGGGCGCCCTCATCGCCGGCGCCGATATCCGCTATGAGCTGCCGAACCCGAACGGCCACGCCGCGACCGGCACCTTCGCACCCAACCTGGCCCTGTGCACCGGCGAGGGCAGCACCGACGTCGCGACGCTGCTGCACGACGCACGGCCCGTCCTGCTCGATCTCGCCGGACGGCCGGAGCTGCGCGCGGCGGCACGAGAATGGGGACACCGCATCGAGATTCGCACCGCCGAGACCGCCGATCGGACCGCCGACGCCCTCCTCATCCGCCCGGATGCGCACATAGCCTGGGCCGCGACCGTCGGCGAACCCGCGGACACCGCGGAGTCCGGCCTGCGCGCCGCACTGCAGCTCTGGTTCGGCGCACCCGTGACGCCCGGGGTTCCGTCGGAAACTCCGGTCGGCGGCTAGTGCGCCCGGCGGCCGCAACGCTCGAAATGTGGCGCCGGATCAACACGACGTCGGGATGGCCGAATTCGATCTCATGACACGCGGAGTATCTTTCGAGCCTGCGCAAGGCCGGATTCCTAGTTGTAGGCGTAATCGTCGAGGGGGAAGGTGCGGCTGGTCCACCAGGCTTGCAGTCCGGTAGTGGGGCGCAAGGAACTGAAGTCGCCGTGATGGTCGAAGTAATAGCTGTTGGCTGATGCGCAGTTGCTGATCGCGAGCAGCGAATTGTCGGCCCGCGCGCGAACGAACGCCAGGAAGCGGGCGTTGGCCTCGGGCCGCACGGCTACCCGATCGGCGCCGCGGCGCTCGGCTTCGCGCAGGACCCGGATGATGTGATTGGCCTGCGTCTCGACCATGACGTGATACGAGCCGCCCGACCAGGAATAGGGACCGAACAGCGAGAAGGCATTGGGCAGTTGGGGGAGACTGACGCCTTCGTAGGACTGCAGGGCTTCGGTTTCGAAGAAGTCCGCGAGGTCGAATCCATCGCTGGTCTGCACCGGGGAGATCCGGTAGTTGATCGGTTCGTGAGCGAAGTGGAAGCCCGTAGCCAGGACGAGGACGTCGACAGGGTGCTCGGCGCCGTCGACGGTGCGGACGCCGGTCGGGGTGATGCGATCGACGGGCTCGGTGACGAGACTGACGTTGTCACGAGTGAACGTGCGGTACCAGGCGTTGGACACACTGGGGCGTTTGCAGCCGAAATCGTAGTCGGGCGTGAGCTTTTCCCGCAGTCCGGGATCGCGGACCTGAGCGAACAGCAGCGCCCGGCTCGCGGCGGAGAGCCCGCGCGCCAGCGGTGCGACCGATTTACCGTAGGCCGCGACCGCGACGAGCAGCACCTCGACCTGGGCCGTGAAGGCGAGTCGCAGTGCGTCCTGGCTACCGGGGACGGCGGCGATCACGCGCTGCAGCGGGCCGGGGACGGGGATGTCGAGTTTGGGCAATACGTGGATGGGGCGACGCTGGAAGACGGTGAGGTGTGCCGCGGTTTCGGCGACTTTCGGGACCAGTTGTACCGCGCTGGCGCCGGTGCCGATGACCGCGACTCGTCGAGCCGTCAGGTCCTGGCGGTGATCCCACTGCTGAGATCGCATGACGATGCCGGTGAAATCCTCGAGCCCCGGAATGGAGGGAGTGCGAGGATTGACGAAGGGACCGAGAGCACTGATGACATAGCGGCTGGTGAACTCGCCGTGGTTGGTGTGCACATACCAGACGCGCTCGTCTTCGGACCAACGACGTTCGAGCACTTCTGTGCCGAGTTCGATGTGCCGCGCGATGTCGTATTTCTCGACGCAGCGGTCGAGGTAGCGCTTGATCTCCTCGCCCTTCGGAAACAGTCGCGACCAGCCGGGGTTCTTCTCGAACGAGAACTGGTAGCTGAAGGACGGCACATCGGCACCGACTCCGGGATAGACGTTGTCACGCCAGACACCGCCGATATCACCGGCCCGCTCGAGCACGGTGAAGTTGTCGATTCCATTGCGGCGCAGGGTGATCGCCATTCCGATGCCGGCTATTCCGGCACCGACGATCACGATATGCCGGTCCGGCGGAGTGCGCTTGTCGCGGTGCTGCGGTGCAATGAGGTCGACGGTCATGGTCGAGGAGTCCTTCCGGGAAGCAGTAAGCGGTAACGCGCGCTTCATCTTGAAACGCATGTTTCAACTTACGGCCGCGCATTGTCAAGCCCCATCGCCTCAGTCGTGTTGCCGCACCGCCTCGAGCTGGGCGAATACTGTTGCCACCGCAGCGGTGGCGAGTCGTTCCCGACTGACCGACAGCCGCCCGTCGACCCATTCGAGATACAACGACACGAGGCTGCCACTCAGGGCCGTGGCCGCGATCGCGAGAGCTTCCTCGTCGGCAGGGACGATCGCACCGGCTTCGGCGCCGAGAACCGGAATGAGCATTCGCAGAAATGTCGGAGCGCGGTCGGCACTGTGCCGGCGCAAGGTGTCGTCGGCGAGCGGTTCGCGCAGCAGGATGCGCGCACGGCCGGGATCCTCCTCGAAGTATTGCGCGCAGATCTCGAAGATCTCGCGGATCGCCGCGCGTAGCCCGTCGGCGGTGCGGACGCCGCGCATCCGTTCGAACAGCCGGGATTCGACCCTGTCGTACACCGCGATGATGAGATCCTCACGGCTGTCGAAGGTTTCGTAGAAGTAGCGCGGACTGAGATTGGTCTGCCGCATCACCGCGCGGGTCGTCACCGCCGATACCCCGCCGGTGCCGAGCAATTCTTCGCCCACGTCCAGCATCTGTTCGCGGCGGTCCAGCGAGCGATCCTTCAGGGTCTGCCCGCGCCACAGCTTCGGAGAGCTCATCAGCCGATCCTCTCACCGCGCCGAGACACGGACCGCCGAGCACGTATTGACATCAGGCGTTTCAACATGAAACGCTCGCTTCATCTTCCTCGTCCGGCCGCCCCGCCGCTGCTCGGAACCGCCTTCTCAGAGAGGTGCTGCCATGCCACTCATGCGACGTCACCATTTCGGTGCCCACTCCCGTCACCCCAGCGTGCGCTCGCAGCTGGCGACGGCCGCAGTGCGCGAGCTGGTACGACCGGCACTGCGCCGGGTACCGATCTCTCCGCTCGCGATACGCGTCGGAGGGCTTGTCGACCTCGGATCCCGAGCACTGTGTGTCCGCACCCCTGTGCGGGTCGAAGCGGTGACAACGAGGACGGTGCGCTGTGAGATCGTGCGCGCAGCCGAGGCGCCGGACGGGTTCGGCGCAGGCGCGGTGCTGTATTTCCACGGCGGCGGTTTCGTCGCCGGAGGCTTGCACACACACCGTCGCCTGGTCGCTGAATTGTCGCGAGCCACGGGGTTGCCGGTCGTGCAGGTGCGCTACCGCTATCTGCCCGAGGCCACGGTTCCGGAGTCGGTGCGCGACTGCCTGGCCGCCTACCGGTGGCTCCTCGACCACGGCGTCGGTAGCGAATCGGTCGTCTTCGCCGGGGATTCGGCAGGCGGATTCCTCGCGCTGAGCACCGCGCTCGGGGTCGCCGGCGAGCAATTGCCGGCCCCGGCGGCGGTGGTCGCGCTGAGCCCGTGGCTCGACCTCGACCTCACCGCCAAACTCGCACACCACAATGCGATGACCGAGGCATATCTGCCCACCGCGGCATTCACGCGCATCGCCGAACTCGGCTGTGCCCGCGACGGCCGCATCGATACAGCGCTGTCGCCGGTCAACGGCGACCTCCGTGTCCTACCCCCGACCCTGCTGGCCGCCTGCGACGACGAGTTCCTGCGCCTGGATTCCGAAGTCATGGCCGCCGGCCTCGACGCGGCAGGTGTGCCGTGCGAACTGCACATCTGGTACGGCCAGATCCACGCCTTCCCGGTGGTGTTCCCGTACCTGCCCGAAAGCAGGCAACTCACCGCGGAAATCGCCCGCTTCATCCGCGAGCACGTCCGGACCGCAGCCTCCTCGGCAGCGGCCTGACACTTCAGAAAGGAATCTCGATGACTACTGGAACCTCATCCCGCCGCAGCTCCGGCGCTGCCCGCAGACAACCGACATCGCTGCTCGGGGAGCTGCGTGAACTGGCCGGTTCGGCACCGGCACGCGCCGGCGCGGCGTGCTGGGACTATCTGCGAGGGGCGGCCGACACCGACGACCGTGAGCTGTTGGCAGCTCTGTTCGCCCAAGGCACGGCCCCACAGTTGGACGGCGACTACGAGGGGATGATCGCGGGCAAGTTGTTCGGGATTCCGGAAGCGGCTCTGCTCAATCCGGTAGTCGCCGTCGAACCCGGGTGGGTGGGCAAGAGTTTCGACGCTGCCACCGCGACCGGGTACAACCGCCTCAACCGCATCGCCTACCTCGCGTTACGGGCCGCGGTGCCGCGGTACAGCGGCTGGGTCCGGACGAGTGCGGTCTACCAGGGTTTCCGCTTCGGCTATCGCGTAGAACGTGCTTCGCTCGCACCGTTCGTTCAGGTCGCGGCGGTCACCTACACCGACCCAGCGCTCGGCAACCCCCGTTCGAGGATCGTGCCCATCGAACGAGTTCGCGATGAACTCGTCGAACTGGTGCCCGGGGTGTATCTGGGCCGCGCACTGATGGGTTCGCGAACCGGCGAGATCCGGGTCATCGGCTACTTCGCGCTGCGCGCACCGCTGCGGGAGACGAACCGATGATGCGACTGGACGGGACGGTCGCCTGCGTCACCGGCGGGGCACGCGGAATCGGCCGCGCCACCGCCATCGCGCTCGCCGCGCGCGGCGCCCAGGTCTGGATCGGCGATATCGACCTTCCCGTGGCCGAGGCGACCGCCGCCGAGATCGGCGGACACGCCGCCCAACTCGACGTCACCGATCCGGGCAGCTTCGCCGAATTCTTGAACGCCGCCACCGAAACCGGTCCCGTCGACGTACTGGTCAACAACGCGGGCATCATGCGCCTGGCACCCTTCCTCGAGCTGGACCTGGCCGGGCACCACCGCGAGATCGCCATCAATGTCGGCGGGGTGATCAATGGCATGAGTCTGGCTTTGCCGGGAATGGTCGCGCGCGGACGCGGCCACATCGTCAATGTCGCGTCCATGGCCGCCAAGGTCACTACCCCGGGCGCGGCGGTCTACTGCGCCTCGAAATTCGCCGTCGGCGCGCTGTCCCGCGCGGTCCGCGCCGAACTCGACGGCACCGGCGTCACCGTCACCACCGTGATGCCCGCCGCCGTGCACACCGAACTGACATCGGGGGTGAACCTGAAACTGCAACCCACCTTGCACCCCGCGGAAGTGGGCGAGGCGATCGCCGATACCGTTCGCCACCGGCGTGCCGAAGTGACGATCCCACGATGGCTCGCTCCGATGGGCACCGTCGAACAAGGTATTCCCGAGACGGCTCTGCGCGCGGTCAAGCGCCGATTCGTCGGTCGCGAACCCGGCCGGTACGACCAGCAGCGGCGCCGCGCCTACCTGAACCGCATCGACAGTTGATTTCCGCGGTCGGTGCGGACCCCCGATGCCGCACCGACCACCTGCAATCGCCTTCGTACCCACCACCGAAACTCTTACCGGAGAATCATGTCCGAGCCTTACCGCGGCCGCGTCGCCGTCGTCACCGGCGCCGCATCAGGAATGGGTCGCAGCCTCGCAATCGAACTCGCCCGCCGCGGCGCACACCTGGCATTGTGCGACCTCGACGCCGAAGAGCTCGCCGAAACCGCTGCCCGATGCTTCGCCTACAACGCCCGAGTGGAGACAGCCGTCCTCGACGTCGCCGAATACGAACAGATGCTGCGGTTTGCCGAGACCGTCCTCGCGCGGTTCGGGGCCGTGCACGACGTATTCAACAACGCCGGAATCGGTTTCGTCGGTACCGTCGAGAACAGCGGCATCAAAGATCTGTCCCGCGTCCTCGATGTCGACTACTGGGGTGTCGTGCACGGCACCAAGGCGTTCCTGCCACACCTGATCGCCTCCGGCGACGGCCGCATCGCCAACACCTCGAGCGTCTTCGGCCTGTTCGCCGTTCCCACTCAAAGTGCCTACAACGCGGCCAAATTCGCTGTTCGAGGTTTCACCGAATCGCTACGCCAGGAAATGCTCACCGCCGGACATCCGGTCACCATGTCCAGCGTGCACCCCGGCGGCGTTCGCACCGCCATCGCGACGAAGGCCACCGGCACCAACCCCGAGGAGCTGCAGCACCTCGTCCAGCTGTTCGACCGCCTCGCTCGCACCACCCCCGAGAAGGCGGCCCGCGTGATCCTGGACGGAACGGCCAAGGGCAAGGCCAAGATCCTCGTCGGCGCCGACGCCCACGTGAGCGACCTCCTCGTCCGCATCCTCGGCTCGTCCTACCAGCGAATTCTTGCCACCCTAGCCACCCGCTACATCGAGCCCACCCGGCCCACATCGCCGAGCTGATCGGAAGCCCGGACAGACCTCGAGTTCGTGGCTGTGCCACGCCCGGTGCCGGCTCATGCCACGTTCATCGTGGTTCCGCGTGATGTCGAATTCGATGCCGACAACCCCGGCAAGAGTCGAGGGCGGCCCTGAACCTCTGGTCAGGACCGCCCTCTGTAGTAGCGGGGACAGGATTTGAACCTGCGACCTCTGGGTTATGAGCCCAGCGAGCTACCGAGCTGCTCCACCCCGCGTCGGGTAGGGACAACCCTACGCAACCGCACGGGAAACACCAAAACGGCTGGTGACAGAGGTCGGAGACTACGCGTGAGCCGCTTCAGCGGCCTGCCCACTTGCGAAACAGCCGACGCGACGAGCCGTCCTGGGCGGATGCCGGATGGCCGGCGCACCATTGGTCGGCCGGAACGGCGGCCCGGACCCGAGCGACGTGCCGACCGCAACCGGACCACGTCGTCTTGCCGCACACCCTGCATCGAACGGGACTACACATACCGAGGACCTTTTCCGTTCGTGATCACGCCGGGCCGTCGCCGGCATCGACGGCATCGGCGAACTCGCAGAACGCTTCATAGGCGCGAGCACCGTAGATCGTTGCCGGGCCGCCGTGCATGAGGAAGGTAACGCCGATGGCCTCCGCGGCCTCCTGACGCGTGGCCCCGGCGCGCGCAGCCGCTTGCCCGTGCGAGGCGATGCAACCGTCACAGCCCTCGACCACGCCGATGGCGAGCGCGATCAGTTCCTTCGTCTTGCGATCGATGGCTCCCGGCGCGAACGCGGCTTTGCTGAGTTCGCCGAAACCCTTGTACACCTCGGGGATCGCGTGACGTAGCGCACGATGCTGCGGCGAGAGCTCTTGGAGCACGGCGGCGCCGTGGCGGGACGGGCGCTCACTGTGTTCGGACATCCGGCATTCCTTTCATCAGCTGTGGTCCGTCGCGGGTGGGGCGGGGAGAACCACGTACGGGCTATCCCCCCGGGGGGATATGAGACAACCATAGCATCCCCCCGGGGGGATATGATTCCTGGGTACGGTCCGCGACGGGCCGGACGAGACGCTGGAGGAACAGATGCAATTCGAACCGGACGAGGTGAAGGCCGTGATCACTCGCATGAAGCGCGCACACGGCCACCTGGCGACCGTCATCCGCATGATGGAAGACGGTGCGGAGTGCGAGGATGTGCTCACTCAGCTCGCTGCGGTCAACAAAGCGCTGAGCCGCAGCGGTTACGCCCTGGTGGCGACCGGTCTCCAGCACTGCCTGACCAACGGCAGCGCGGACGGCGCCGACATGAAGAAGATGGAGAAGCTGTTCCTCTCGCTGGCGTGACGTCACGGCACCTCCCAGGCGAATCCGTTGCGAGCGCGGTGAATTCGTAGGCGAAGCAGTCGGTGTAGGCTTTCGGCCCGTGGGTAATAGCTGGCTGCGTCGTCTGTCCCCCGCTCCGGAGAATGGAGCGCATGCCGTGGTCTGCTTTCCTCATGCCGGCGGATCCGCCATCTCGTACGGGCCGCTGGCCAAATAGCGAATCGAGGCGCGACCAGGCCCCCGGCGGCATGACAGAAACAAAAAAGGTCCCGGAACCTTCTGGTTCCGAGACCTTTTCACTAGTAGCGGGGACAGGATTTGAACCTGCGACCTCTGGGTTATGAGCCAACGAGGGACGATCCCAGCCATCTCGCCGCGCGTCTTACGTCCCTCTTCGCGCAGGTCAACAGGGTTACAACCGTCCGCCCCGTCCACGCGGTCCCACGACGTCCGACTGATTCCGCAGGGTCGTGATGCCAAATTTGATGCCAAATCCCCTAATGTGACCAGCGGATTCGACACCTGGGGGAGCTATCGCCGACCACCACATCACAAACGTCGGCCGTCTCAACGGCGCGCCGACGCTGCCACTGACGGGTCCGGCGGTTCACCAGCGCCGCCGACGGTGTCCACCGCCACGTGGCCAATCCAGCGGTGTTTACGACACCGCCGTCACCCGGCCCGCAGGTCCATCGACAATTGGACGTAGGCTCGCGGTACGACCACCACCCCAAGCACCACTTGCCGACCGACACCTGCGTCGACGATGCGATCTGCGACTGCTCGTGCGAGCGGCGGTCACGACCGGGACTGTTCGGTCATCTTGGCTATTGTGGTGGGGCCTGACCAGCCACACGTCAGGCCACAGCAACCGACCGTAGTCACCCTCACTGCGCCGTCCGCGAAATAAGTCGTGACGATGAACGTTTGAGCCGCGTAGCCGCATTCCGGGCACGACCCGAAATGGTCCAGTACCTCTCGTCTCCGCTGCCCGACAGCACGCCCCGACGGCGGGAGATCGCCGGATCTGCTCGAACGCCCTTTACTCGCGTCCATGCCGAGCATTCCTTCCTGGTTGCTGAAACAACTGTTCACAAGGCAAGCGCGGCAGGAACATTCGGTCGTGAGTCGACCTGTCCAGGATTTCTATCGCCTCGGCACGCTTCCGTCTCCATTCGCAGCAGAAGGTCAATGCCGCAGTGGGCGTGGCGCGAAAGTCCAGGACTCTGTCGCCCAGCCAGATCCGAACCTGTACATCACCGTGGACATGCAAGGCTTCGCTGGTCGTCGGTGTCCGCACACTGCCCCTCATCGCGCCGCTCCCACTCAGACACGAACGATAAGGGCGTCGCCCTGGCCGCCGCCACCACACAGCGCCGCCGCACCCACACCGCCACCGCCACGCTTCAGCTCCAGCGCCAGATGCAGCACGATCCGCGCGCCCGACATGCCCAGCGGGTGACCGATCGCGATCGCCCCACCGTTGACGTTGACCTTGCCCGGATCGATCCCCAGCTTGCGGGTCGAGGCGATCCCGACCGCCGCGAAGGCCTCGTTGATCTCCACCAGATCCAGATCCGCCGGCGCAATACCCGCCCGCGCACACGCTTTCGCGATCGCGTTCGCGGGCTGGTCCTGCAGCGTGGAATCCGGACCGGCCACCACACCCGCGGCCCCGATCTCCGCGATCCAGGTCAGGCCCAGCGCCTGGGCCTTCGCCTTGCTCATCACGACCACCGCGGCCGCACCGTCGGAGATCTGCGACGCCGAACCCGCGGTGATTGTGCCATCGGAGGCGAACGACGGCCGCAACTTCGACAGCGACTCCACGGTCGTATCGGCGCGAATACCCTCGTCCTCGCTCACCACGACCGGATCGCCTTTGCGCTGCGGCACCGACACCGGCACCACCTCGTCGGTGAACACACCGTTCTTCCAGGCCGCCGCCGCCTTCTGATGCGAGGCCGCGGCGAATTCGTCCTGCTCCAGGCGGCCGATACCGTCGGCGGCGTTGCGCGACTCGGTCAGCGCGCCCATCGCCTGATCGGTGAAGATGTCGTGCAGCCCGTCGTAGGCCATGTGGTCGCGCAACGTCACATCGCCGTACTTGAACCCCTGACGGCTCTTCTCCAGCATGTGCGGCGCCCGGCTCATCGACTCCTGCCCACCGGCCACCACGACCTCGAACTCACCGGCACGAATCAACTGATCCGCCAACGCGATCGCGTTGATACCCGACAAACACACCTTGTTCAGCGTCACCGCCGGAACATCCATCGAAATACCACCCGCGACCGCCGCCTGCCGCGCCGGAATCTGCCCCGCACCCGCAGTCAAAACCTGACCCATGATCACGTAATCCACCGACTCGGCGAGTATTCCGCCGCGTTCCAGCGCCGCCTCGATCGCGAAACCACCCAGATCCGACCCGGAGAACCCGGACAAACCCCCGAGCAGACGACCGACCGGAGTACGGGCGCCCGAAACAATCACAGAAGTACGTGCACTAGACATTGATTCGTTCCTCCAGGGCGACAAGCAGCTCGTAACCGGTTACGGCGGTGATCTGCTCGACGCTGACATCCGGAGCGAGCTCGCGCAGCAGCAGCGCGCCGTTCCGAACGTCGATCACGCCAAGATCGGTGATGATGCGCTGCACAACGGCTTTACCCGTCAACGGCAGCGTGCACTGTTCGACGATCTTGGCGCCGCCATCGCGGTCGGTGTGTTCCATCACCACGATGACGCGCCGGGCACCGTGCACCAGATCCATGGCGCCACCCATGCCCTTGACCATCTTGCCCGGCACCATCCAGTTGGCCAGATCCCCATGTCGGGAGACCTGCATACCACCCAGGACCGCGGTATCGATGTGTCCACCGCGAATCATGCCGAACGACAACGCCGAATCGAAGAACGCCGCACCAGGGTTCACCGTCACCGTTTCCTTGCCCGCGTTGATGAGATCGGGATCGACCTCATCCTCCGCCGGGTAGGGACCGGTTCCGAGGATGCCGTTCTCCGAATGAAGCACCACCCTCACCCCCGCGGGAAGATGGTTGGGAATCAGGGTCGGCAGCCCGATCCCTAGATTCACGTACTCGCCGTCGATCATCTCGGCCGCGGCACGCGCGGCCATCTGCTCACGAGACCAGCTCATGCTGCGTCCTTTCCGGCATGAGCGGGGCGCTGCGTGGTTACGCTCCGCTGCCTCCTTCGCACCTGGCCGCTCACGCCGACACCGTCCTCTTCTCGATTCGCTTGGCCTGCAACCCGGTATGCACCACACGCTGAACGAAAACACCCGGGAGATGGACCTGCGAAGGGTCGAGCTCTCCGGGCTGTACCAGCTTCTCGACCTGCGCGATGGTGATCCGTCCGGCCATCGCCGCCAACGGGTTGAAATTCATCGCCGTCTTGTCGAACACGAGATTGCCCTCGGTATCGCCGATTTCGGCATGAACCAGTGCGTAGTCGGCGACGATCGCCTTCTCGAGCACATAGCTCTTGCCGCCGAAATCGCGCGTCTCCTTGGGCGGCGAGGCGGTCGCGACCGAACCATCCGAGTTGTACAGCCAGGGCAGACCACCATCGGCAACAGGCGTTCCGACCCCAGCGGGCGTATAGAACGCCGGGATGCCGGCACCGCCCGCACGCAGGCGCTCGGCGAGCGTGCCCTGCGGAGTCAACTCCACCTCCAACTCACCCGAGAGATACCGGCGCGCGAACTCCTTGTTCTCACCGACATAGGAGGCCGTCACGCGGCGAATCCGCCCGGCCGACAACAGGATTCCCAAACCCCAGTCATCGACGCCGCAATTGTTGGAGAACACCTCGAGCTCCGATGTCCCGCGAGCGGCCAGGGCGCTGATGAGCTCACCCGGAATACCACACAGGCCGAACCCTCCGACTGCGAGCGACGCTCCGCTCGGAATATCCGCGACGGCCTCCGCCGCAGACTCACACACCTTCATCACCACCGCGTACCGCACCTCTCGTCCATACAGCGAACGCCACTCCGACTGATGGCGAGTGAACATGAAGTGCGCAGTAATGAGAAGTGCCTGCACGAAAGTGCTCGCCCGCTGACCATCTATGGGTCATGACGTTCACTCAATGAACGCTATATACACTGAGGTCGTGGTGCAGTCGGCGCAGCAGAGTCCGCACGTGATCGAGCGAGCAGCGCGGCTGCTCAGATCCATCAGCGCACGCGAGGCCGGCGAACTGTCGACCACCGACTTGGCGAACGCCACCGGCTTGGCACGCCCCACCGCCCACCGGCTCCTGATGTCTCTGGCCGCCGAAGGACTCGTCGACCGCGACGCCAAAACCGGTCAGTGGTCGCTCGGACCCGAGTTGTATCTGCTCGGAGCCGCCGCCGCCAACCGATACGACGTCACCGAACAGGCGCGCGACATCATCGATCAGGTCTCGCGCCTGACCGGCGAGAGCGCCTTCCTCTCCGCGCGTCGAGGCGACGAGACAGTATGCGTTTCGAGTCGGGAAGGAAGCTTTCCCCTACGCTCGCACGTCCTGCACGAAGGGATTCGATTCCCCTTGGGCGTGGCCTCGGCGGGCCTGGCAATCCTCAGTCACCTACCGGCCCACGAAACCGACGAGTACCTGGCCCGGACGAATCTGGTCGCCGACTGGGGCGACGTTCACTCCGAACAGCGAATCCGCGAACGCATCGACGCGACCCTGTCCGACGGATACGCCGTGAACCCGGCACTCATCGTCGAGGGCAGCTGGGGCATCGGCGCCGCCGTCTTCGACCGAGAAGGCCGCCCCGCCTGGGCACTGAGCATCACCGGAGTCGAAACACGCTTCCGCGAGCCCAGACGCACCGAATTGGGAAAACTGCTGATGGACCACGCCCATCAACTGTCGAACCGACTCAAGACTCGATAGCGCCGTTCGCCTGCTCGACTCCGTCATCTCGCCGCGACGGCGGTATCAACTTCCTTCGACTATTCCTTCCCGCACCATCGCGGTCGCTTCGTTTGTCTACTCACTGGCGAGTTCGGCGATTCGCTCGAGCGCCTCGGGTTCGGCTGGATGATTGACCAGAGGGCGAACTCGCGAAGGCGTTCGCGCGCGAACCGCACAGAGTCGAGTCGGCCAACCAGGCGCAGCAACCGTTTCTCGGCAGTGCCCGTAGTGTCGTCGGCGGCCAACGTGGACACGCGGGTTCCTCCAACGCTCGTTCGAGCGATAGCAGCAAGTAGTGCGGACCTTCCGCCGACCCGGTTGCAGATCGTCTGCATCGTGACATCGTGCGTCCGGAGAAAGCTTCCGGGTCAATTCGTCGGCGCCTTGGGTCGCGGCGATCTCGTGGGTGGGCTCGATCACGGTATTGCGATCGGCGGCCGCGGCCGCGGCATTGGGGCCGGTTCAGCCGAAGGCGACCTTTTCGCGTACCGGGACTACCCGGGTGAATGTGTCATCAATCGGTCGCGTCGAGGACTTGCTGAACCGTGCGCATCGCGGCGAGCGACGCGGGCGCGCCGCAATATCCTGCGGTCTGGATGATTGCCTCGACGATTTCGTCGCGGGTGAGGCCGTTGGTGAGCGCCCCGCGGACGTGCCCGGCCAACTCTTCGTAGGCACGCAGTGCGGTCAGCATGCCGAGGTTGAGCAGACTTCGGTCTCGGCGGCTGAGGCCTGGGCGGTTCCAGACGGCATCCCACACGTGTTCGGTGATGTGCCGCTGTAACTCCTCCGATGCCGTGCCCGCGGTTCGGTCGATGGCACGATCGACGAATTCGTCGCCCATCACCTGCCGTCGGGTTGCCATTCCGTTGGCATATGCGCTCTCGTCGTTCATTCGTACTCCGTATTCACTTGGGTCGATGGCCCGTGTCCGGGGACGATCGTGTGGGCGGCGTAATTCTCGAGAAGCCGTGCGCTGTCGAGCGTTCGGGCTTCGTCGTGATTGAACACCGCGGGCAAGATCTGCGGCCCGGAACGCCGGCTCAGCGGGTGCCCGGTGACCAGAGCGTCGCCGGAGAACAGGACTCCCTCGTCCGCCAAGAGATACGCCGTGTGACCCGTGGTATGCCCGGGCGTCGGAATCGGTGTCAGTCCGGCCGGCAAGACCACGTCGTCGGCGCTGACGACGGACGGGATCTTGATGTCCATACGCCCACGAACGGCGATCAACGTCTGAGCGACCCAGCGTCGTCCCCGGGCGGTCGTGAGCTGTCGGAACATGTCCTTCGGCGTGATCTGCTCCAGGTATTCGCGCCGGGCATGCGGGACTTCGGCACCGCCGGTGTAGACGGGCATTCCGATCTTGTCCACGAGTGTGGGGATCGCCCCGATGTGGTCGAGATGAGCGTGCGTGACGAGGACCGCGGCGAGGTCGTCGAGCGTATGTCCGACTTCACGCACCGACTTCAGAACATCATCCGTGTCACCCGGATATCCGGCGTCGATGAGCGTCACCCCGGAACCGCTGGTGACCAGTGCCCAATTGACATTCGTTCCGGCCACTACATAGACCGAGTCGGACACTTGGTCGATCTTCATGCTTCGCCTCCGATGAGGTGCTCGATTACCCCGACGCCGTCGATCTCCAGGCGCAGTTTCTCTCCCGGGGCGAGCCAGCGACCCAACTCCATCCCGGATCCACCGGGCAACGTACCTGTCGAGAACAGCTCACCGGGAAAGAGCTGTTCGCCCTGCGAACAGTGCGCGATCGCTTCGCCCAGTGAATACCGCATGCCCTGGGTTCCGGTCTTCGAGATGACCTTGCCGTCGATCGTGACGGTCGCCGTCAGGCGATCGAGATCGTGGGCGACGTTCGGCCCGGTGACTGCGGTTGACGACATGGAGGTGGCGAAGTGCTTGGCCCGCTGCGGTCCGAAACCCGAACGCATTTCCGCGAGCTGCACGTCCCGGGCCGAGAAATCGTTGATGACGACGACGGCCCCGATGGCCGCCGAGGCTTCTGCGGCCGAGGCGTCGCGCAATGGCCGCGCCAACACGACACCGAGCTCGAGTTCGAAGTCGAGCGCCGTGGTGTATGCCGGTGCGCACACCGGCACACCGGACGGGATGATCGTGAGGGCATTGGACATGTAGTAGATCGGCTGGCGGTACCACAACGAGTGCGGACGAAACAGCGGGAAAGTCCCGCCGGTCACTCGTTCGAAGGTGCGGGCGACCGGATAGACCGCGGGCATGAATCGTCGAGCGAGTCCGCGGGCGGCATCGATCGCATGCTTCTCGAAGACCATGAAGTCACGAAAGGATGCGGGGCACACTGGAAGTACTCCAGCACCGTCGGGCAAGTCCGCGTACCGCTCCAGTTCGAAATCCGGCTGGAATGGCGACTGCCAGGCGAGCTGCTCGGTCGCCTGCCAACCCGCACCGGTGTCGATCTGCGCATCGATATTGTGGCCGGCGCGGTTGAGCAGCCGCCGAATTGCTGCGTGGGTCATGCGCGCACTGCCCAGTTCTCGACGGCCGTGAGCAGGTGGCTGCGCAGGAAGTCCTGTGACAATCGCATCCATTGCTCACCATGCCCCATGGCGCAGTGGTCGTCGCCGACGTAGAGCACGAGCTGGCCGTAGGGTGCCCCGACAGCGATGTCGATCGAGTCCTGGGTACTGACGAGGGTGTCCTCGGCCCCGTTGATCACCAACAGTGGAATGGGGATTCGCGGGTAGTGGTCGGCGATCGACATCGCGGCGAGCTTCTTCATCAGGTTCGCCATACTCGTTGCGCGGGTGGCGTTTCGGAGTGTCGATACCATGATCTCGGGCACCCCGATGGACGCGAGCGGTTTGAAGGTTCGGTTCGTGGGCGCCCCGTTCGCGACAGCGACCTGTAGTCGTGAGTCGACCGCCGCCATTCGGGTGGCCCAGTGGGCGCCGAAGCTGAGGCCCATCATCCCGATGCGTTCGCCGTCCACGCGAGGATCTCCGACCAGGAAGTCGATGACTTTCGTATAGACGCGCTCGGCATCGGGCGAAAGTGGTTCGCGGTAGGAGTAGGTGCCCGGCATCTCCATGACGAACATCGCCAGGCCTTCGGACCGGTACTTCAGCAGCGGCAGGAGCACCTCGGCCAGGGTGCCCTCGACGCCGTTGCTCACGAGCACGACCGGCGGATTCTGCGCTCCGCCCGGAATCATGAAGTAGCCGCGAACCCGATCGTCGTCGCCGAAGGGAATATCCACCCGCTCGATGCTCACGTCCATCGCAGGCGCCAGCGCGGTCAGCAGGATCTCGCCGAGAACGTGGGAGCGTTCGTAGGCCCGGAGCCGCAACGGGCTCCAGCCCGGCCACGCCGCGACGAACTCGTAGACCATCGCTTTGATCAGACTGTCGAGCGCAATCGCCGCGTTCGCGTGTGCAGGATTCTCCGCACAGAAGCGGTCGACGGCGCTCGGGTCGGCGACGGCCCCGCGTTCGGACAGGATCGCGGCAGCTGGAGCAAGCAGTTCGCCCAACGCGCGGACATCGACCGCGCCGACTTCGAACAGTTCGCTCGTGCGGGGACCTCCCAGTCCGCTGAGCGCACCGTCCGCGGCCGCTAGATGCCGGTCCGCGAAAGCCTCCCAGTAATGGGTCCAGTGAAGGTCTTCGAACGATCGGCAACCCTCCAGCTGTTCGCGGAACTCGTCGTCCGAAATGCCTCCGAGGTGCGTGAACCGGTCAGCGAACAGCCGTGGCAGGAACGGCACCGGGCCGAACCTGCGGGTTGCCCTCTCAGTCGTGTGGGTAAGGGCACAAGCGGTCACCAGCGCTCGCTGAACCAGGTCGGACACGGTCATCGTGGATCCTCCGGGACGTTGAAATTGCAGAAATATCTGCTTTTGCACGATGCTAAAGTCGGCGCGCCACAAAAGCAATACCTTCCGCGTTAGCATGGTGATGTGAACGATGCTGAGGCGACCCGACGACCGGGCGGCCGTTCCGCGCGTGTGCGCGATGCCGTCCATCAGGCTGTGCTGGATGTGGTGGTCGAGCTGGGGGTGGACAAGGCCGGCATTCCAGAGATCAGCCGGCGCGCCCGCGTACGAAACAGTTCGATCTATCGACGCTGGGGAACTCGCGAGAATCTCATCGTCGACGCCCTTCTCGCCGCCAGCGAGCGCATGCTGCGAGTGCCTGATACCGGATCTTTGCACGGGGACCTGAGCGCATTCGCGAGCGAACTCATCGACTACCTGAACACACCGCTGGGTGATGGGCTTACTCGGACGCTGGCCTTCTTTCCAGAATCAGAGGAGACCCGGTCCGCGCGAGAGACATTCTGGGCCAGCCGGTTCCAGGAAATCCTGCCGATGCTCACGCGAGCGACCGAGCGCGGTGAGCTGCCGCCGGATACTGATGGGCGCGCCCTTATCGAACTTCTCATCGCACCGATCCATTTCAGGCACCTGCTTACCCGAGAACACACCGACCACGAACTCGCGAGCCGACTCGCAACCACAGCAATTCAGGCAATGCAAACTACCCCGGGCATCACAGCCGGGCACCGGGGTTGACCCCGAGCAGGCTCACCCACGCGGCCCGCCTCCGCCGCCAGGCGTATGCACATGAAGCGGCTGGTCGACCGATGCCGAGTGGCCTGAGTGGCATACCTTGCCGTCATCTCGGTCACGCACGATCGTCCGGTAACACTGAGGCTTACGGTTCGGGTACGACCCGATCCGAGCCCCGAATGCTTTGCGAAAATAGCCTGGGCACAGCAGATTTCAGCTGTGTTCGAAATACTCACCGACCTGTCCGTCAGGCCGGGTGATGCGTGCCGGTACCGATACCAGTCGAATCCGGCCGCGTTATCGCACAGCGATGGGTTGAGTCCAGCAGGATGGTGTATGGCCGGACGCCAGCAAAGTGCGGGCGTGTCGTAGCCGGATAGGGGGTGGTCACCGCGTGATCCTTCAAAAGACCGGCAAGTCACTTGAAGGAAAGAAAGTTCACGCGATGACCTCTGTCCAGCCTATCGACCCGTCCGCAATGCTGTCCGAGCAACTCGCCGTCGCGAGCCCGGATCTCCTGCGCAACATGATGTCCACGTTCATTCAGGCCATGATGAGCGCCGAAGCCGACACGGTGTGTGGCGCCGGCTACGGCGAACGCTCCGACGAGCGGGTGAACTCCCGAAACGGGTACCGCCACCGCGACTTCGACACTCGTGT
>NZ_LZML01000052.1:0-6003 GCF_001665695.1 Nocardia sp. 852002-51101_SCH5132738
CCATACCCGGCGCTCCCGGGTGCTCGAAAGCCTATGGCAGCCAGCGACTTCGAGCACCCAAGAAGAAAGGTAAGGACATCATGTCGTCGAACAGTCACCTGGAGCAGGCCGACGATCCACGTGCCCAGTGGCGCCGACTGCCCGCCGAACCCGCCTACTATGTCGAGGAAACCGATGTCGACGGTAGCTCGTCGAGTTACACGGTGCCCGCCGTCGATCCGGGCCAGGACTTCGTTCGGCTCTACGGCGCCTAGTCTCGCCACTTCCCGCGCCGGACGGCACTACGTCAGGTAGCGGCGGACGGCGTCGACCGCCCGCCGGCCGCTCTCGGCGGCGGATTCCATGGTGGAGGGCAGTTCGGTGCGCGTCCAGTCACCGGCGAGGAACAGGCCCCGCACCGGAGTGGTCTGGTCCAGGCGCAGGGATTCGAAGCCCGGATGCGCCGAGAAGGTGGCCTGCGGTTGGTGAATCACCTTGGTGCGCAACACTGTCGCGGTGCGCGCCTCGGGGTAGTGGGTGCGCAGCGATTCGAGCGCGGCCGCGACGAACGCCTCCCTGGGCAGGTGCACCACTTCCCAGGACGCGCTGACCGCCAGCGAATAGCAGTAACCGTCGCGATGGTCGCCGTCGTGCATCCCGCTGGTGTCGAACACCCACTCGATGGTGGTGTCGCGCAGATTTTCGGCCAGCCGCACCATCCGCAGCGGACTGTCCAACCAGACGTAGACGCTCGAGATCGGCGCGGGCTCGATCTTGCGCGCGGGAGCGAAGAATTCGTTGCCGCCGAGCGCGCTGCGGTCCAGCAGGGTGGTCAGCGACCAGGGCGGCATCGTGAGAATCGCCGCGTCACAGTCGATTCGCTGCCCGTCGGCGAGCCGGAGTCCGGTCAGCCGATCCACATTCGGCCCGGCGTCGAGTTCCACATCGACCAGTTGCGTCCCGGTCACGATCCGCGCGCCGCGCTCCCGCAGATACCGCTCGGCGGGAGCGACGAACAGTTCGTGCAGGCTGACTCGCGGCCATACCGCGTCGCCCGCGCGGATATTGCCCGCCAGCGCCCGCCGTCCGATGAAATGCAACGCCTGCGCGAAGGTGAAAGCCGAGACCCGGTCGGGCTTTTCGTTCAGCAGGCCGATCACCAGCTGGTCCAGGCTCAGCCGCCGCAGTGAATGCGGTACGTCGAGCTCCCGGAACCACCGGTCGACGGTCATCCGGTCCAGCTCCGGCGACGGATTCCACGCGGCGGCGCCGATTCGCAGCCAGCTGCGCAGCGCCGGCAGGCGATAGCGTAATGGGATCGGCGGCCAGGCCATCCACGCCAGCCCCGCGGTATTGCGGACCAGCGCCGGCAACCAGCGCGGTCCCCGTGTGGTGAGCAACCGTCCCGGACCGGTGCGGATCGCGAACGGCGGTGCGTCCCAGCGCAATTGATCGGCCGAGCCGATGGTGTCGACGTAGCGCAGCAGGGCGTCGTAGCACCCGGCGAACAGATGCTGACCGTTGTCGACCAACTCGTCGACCCCGGCGACATCGAAGGAGAACGTCCGCCCGCCGAGCCGGCCCCGCTTCTCCACCAGGGTGATGTCGAACCCCCGCTCGGCCAGCCACACCGCGGCGGACAGCCCGGCCAGGCCCCCGCCCACCACCGCGACGTGCCGCGCATCCGAACTCGTACTGGCGAGAGATTGAGTATCTATTTCACTCATCCGCTCATGCTACGAGGAACCTGCACCGCACGCCGGGTTATCGAGTCACACCCCCGGAACAAACCCCTACCGCACAAACCCCCTACCGCCCGCACCTCGGCCCGAGGCGCGGCCGTAGCATCGAATGAGCTCCATCCCTGTCTGATAGCCCCGACCGATCCGGAGGACATCATGACCACACCGGGCGATTTCACGTTCGAGGATGCGTACCAGGGCGACGCCGGCCCGTTCTCCGGCGCCAAACCGCCCTGGAGTATCGGCGAACCGCAGCCGGAGCTCAAAGCGCTTGCCGAACAAGGCAAATTCCACGGCGACGTCCTCGACGTCGGCTGCGGAGAGGCCGCGATCTCGCTGTATCTGGCCGAGCGCGGCTTCACGACGGTCGGGCTGGATTCCGCCCCGACCGCCATCGAACTGGCCCGCGCCGAGGCCGAGCGGCGCGGACTGACCACCGCCACCTACGAGGTCGCCGACATCACCTCGTTCACCGGGTACGACGGCAGATTCGGCACCATCGTCGACAGCACCCTGTTCCACTCGATTCCGGTCGACCAGCGCGACGGATATCAGCGTTCCATCGTCCGCGCGGCGGCCCCGGGCGCGTCCTACTTCGTGCTCGTCTTCGACCGCAAGGCGTTACCGGCCTCGCCCGAAGGATTCGGCCCCAATCCCGTAACCGAAGACGAACTGCGCGAGCTGGTTTCGAAGTACTGGGTCATCGACGACATCCGCCCGGCGCGCATCCACGGCAACGATCTGCCCCGCGACGATCGATCACCGATCCACTTCGAGGACGTGCGCGACGAGCCCGGTGGCCGCAGCTCGGTTCCGGCCTGGTTGCTGCAGGCCCACCTGGCTCTGGGCTGACACCTCTCCCCCGTGAGCGATAGGGCCGGGCCCGGACCGGGCCCGGCTCACACCCTCAGTGCTCAGCGTTCGTCCGGGTAGCGACGATCGTCGTAGCGTCCCGGATCGGTGCCCTCGGTGTCGATGCGCTCCTTGCGCACGGTGTCGCCGACGGTCTCCTGTTCCTCGACGTCGTCGACGGCCAGGCGCACCCGCTCGACCGGCACCGTCTCCTTGTCCACGGTCACCCGGTCCCGGTGCAGGGTGACTTCCTGTTCCTCGTCGCCCAGAGAGGTCCGGCCGTAGGCGCCGGCGTCGGTGACCGGTTCGCGTTCCACCCGCACCTCTTCGTGGCTGGTGGGCACCGTGACGGTCTGATCCTCTGTGACGACGTACTTGCGCAGGCGCGCGGTGCCGACCTCCTCACGCTGCGTATCGACGTTCAGGCGTTCCTCGGAACGGATCAGGCTTTGGTCGCCCGTGGGATCGGTGGCGGCGTGGCGGCCGGTCGGGCCGGCATCGGGACGCGCGGTCCCCTGCCCGTCGCGCATCGCACGGCCGTAGGCGTCCCAGCCGGAGTGGTTCGGATCGACGTGATAGTGGCGGAACAGCTCTTCCTCGCCTTCCCGGCTGATGTGCCCGTCCTGTTCCACAGCGGGCGCGGATTTGACCATTTCCTTGTCCACATTCACCCGTAGCGCGTCGGACTGCGGATTGTGCTGTGCCCCGACGAGCGGAACCAGCGAATCGTGGCGGAACAGGCCGGTGGACACCGATGCCCAGGTCGGCGAACCGGTTTCGTTGTTGACGTAGATGTTCTTGACCTTGCCGATCTTGTCGTCGTGCGAGTCGTACACGGTGCTGTCCATCAGAGTGTCGAGCTGTCCGGTCATGGTTGCTCTCCTCCGTACGGATGGGATGGATTCATCAGGGAATACGCCGGTGTGACCGGCTGTCGCCCCCGGCAGCCCAGCATGATCGGCTACACGTCGGCAGGTACCCGGCAATCTTTCAGCGAAACCCGCAGGACGGGCATGAACCTCGATTCCATCCGGCTCGCCGGGGTCGTTCACGCAGCCACAGCACCCTGCGATATTTACCGATCTGACCTGTGGCGCTTTCGGATCTGGACGATCTCGCCGCCGATCGCCCCGTCAGCGACCGGGCGCGCGTACCGGTGCTGGGGTATCGCCGCCCGGCAGGCCGGCGCCCACTCCGCCCACATCGGTGATCGTCCAGTGACCGGAACGCCGGAGGGTGACGGTGTAGCTCGCCGTCGCGGCGACACCGTCGGGGGTCTGGCGGCTGCGGGAGCTCATGTCGACGAAGACCTGCACCACATATCGATCGCCGTCGCGCTGAGAAACCTTGGCCGCCAAAGGTTTTGCGGTCGAAGTGTACTGCATCTCGGTCAGCAGCGGCCCGACCACATTCACGGCGGCGTCCATCTTCACCTTCAGCGCGTCGGTGATTCCGGTGTCGAGGGCTCTGCGCCAGAGCTACGAGTCATCGCAGCGCTCCGATCACCTGCAGCAGCACGACGGCATCCTTGGTCACATCGCCCTCGATGACCACGTTGAGCACGGCGGTCATGAACTGCGGGACGCGTTCGAGCCGTCGGCGGGCGGTGTCGGAGAACATGAATCCGAGACGGTCGCGCATATCGTGCAGGCGCTGGGACAGGTTCGCGGTGGCGGCGAGGGTGCGATCGAGTTCGGCGGTCCCGGCGGCGGCATCGTGGACATCGGCGGCCACTCCAGCGGCGAGTTCCCTTGTCTCCCTCGCGTTGTCGGGCAGAACGCTGTCGAGACGCGCGATCGCGTCCTGCAGGCGGGTGATGCTGCCGCCGTTGACGAAGGTGGCGATGCGCTGCAGCATCTCCTCGACCTGCGGTCCCGGGTCGGTATCACGCAGCGAGATCGTGTCGCCGTCGCCGAGCAGCGGCCCGGCGCCGTCCGCCGGGGGCAGCAGCGCCAGATAGATATCGCCGAGCACCGTCGTCTGCCGCAGCTCGGCGCGCGTACCGCGGGGCAGTCGCACCGAGGAGCGAATCTCGACGTGCGCGACCGCGGCGTCGGCAGCGACGAACCGCCCGGGCGCCGCGCGCTCGACCGGAGTGCCGGGCAGCGCGCCGGACTCCGCCTCCGGCGCCGTGGGGTCGGTGAACGCACCCATATCTGCCTCCAACCCGGGCAGCACTGCCCGGTGGATAGAGAACCCATGATCACTTATGGTCCGGTCGGCGCTCCCACTACCGGAAAGACTGATAGAAACAGTGCCCTAGATCTATCAGCCATAGTGACATATTTCGTTCGCGTACCGGGGCGGTATTCGGAGTTTCCACCGAGCGAGCAGTGGCAGCATGAACAGCGGAACGACGCGGCGCTGAGAGACTTTCGTTTGCCATCTATCAAATCGGGGCGATCCGTGTCACACTCGTTGATAGTTACAGCGGCCCATTTCTATCAACCCGCAGCGCTCTCGGCGCTGAGTGAGAGGGCCAGGATATGACCACTCGAGGACGAGAACCGGTGACAACTTCTTCGGTGCGCACGATAGGGCCGGGATCGGCGACCTGGCGCTGGGGCGTCGACTGGCGCGCGGTCCTCGCGAGCCGGGCGATTCTGCTGCTGGAGGTCGCCCATCCGGTCGTCGGCGCCGGCGTCATGGACCATTCCGAATTCCTCAGCGACCGCTGGTCCCGCATCACCCGCACGCTGGCATCAGTGCGGCGTATCAACGGATTTCACGGATCCGAGGCCGCGGTGGCGGAGGGTCTGCGGTTGCGCGAGATCCATCGCGACATCTCCGGCACCGATGCGCGGGGGCGGCGGTATCACGCGTTGAACGCCGACGCCTACTTGTGGGTGCACGCCACCGGATACGCCGGACCCGCGCAGGTGCGCCGCCTGTTCGACGGGCGAGTCGACGACGAACGCGAAGAGGCGCTGTTCCGGGAGTGGCGCGACCTCGCCGGCGTCCTGCGCATCCCGGAACGCGTCGTTCCGCGTAGCCGGACCGAGTTCTGGGATCACTACCGGCACACGGTCGCAGACGTCCTGGAACGCAACGACGCCACCGACCTGCTTCTCGAACTCGACCGCCACCCCATGCCGGTCCCGCCGAAACTGCATACGCCGCAAGTGGTCTGGAACGGATTCGCCGTGCCGCTGGCCGCTCTGCTGCGCCTCACCACCGCGGGCACGATGCCACCCGAACTGCGGGAGCGGCTGGGCGTGGCGTGGTCGCCGGCGCGCGAGCGGCAGTTCGACCGCGCCGTCACCGCCGTGCGCGCGCTGGACCGGGTACTGCCCGAGGCGGTGCGCCATCCGGTTGCCCGCCGCACCGACGTCCTGCCCTGAAATTCCCTGCCCCGTCGACGAAGCCGGAAAAGGTAGCGCCCATGTCCCAGCCGATGCCCGCCGATCCGGGCCCCGCCGCGCCCGTCACC
>NZ_LZML01000053.1:0-2161 GCF_001665695.1 Nocardia sp. 852002-51101_SCH5132738
GGTCCGACAGCATCTTGGACGGGTCGATAGGCTGGACAGAGGTCATCGCGTGAACTTTCTTTCCTTCAAGTGACTTGCCGGTCTTTTGAAGGATCACGCGGTGACCACCCTCTACTCGGCTACGACACGCCCAGACTTCGCTGAGGGCCCGTCGTACACCATCCTGCTGGACTCAACCGCGCCGTGGCCTGTTGCTGCCGCTGGGTTATCGCGCGGACCGCAAGTTGTGGGCTATGTTGCGGCGCAGGGTGTTCCGTGATCCGCCGACACGGCGCAATCGAGTGTGGCAGACCGATTTCAGTGAATTCGAGACTGAGGGCGGAGGGATCTGGCGGATCTGTGCGGTGGTCGATTACGTGACGAAGTACTGCCTGGCAGTCACTGTGACGCCGACGGCTCGCGGTGCCGATGCGCTGGCTTGTCTGCGGCTTGCGGTCGCCGAGGCGCAGCGTGTTCTCGGCATAGATGACTTGCGCGCCGATCGTGGATCAGCGGAGGTTGTCGGCCCTACGGATGAGGTGGTCGGCATGGTGCCTGTGCCGATCGCGGTAGTGTCGGACAACGGGCCATGTTTCCGTGGCGAAGTATTCAAGACCGCGTTTACAGGGCCGGACCCGCTGCTGCGACATGTTCGTACGAGGGTTCGCTCACCGCAGACCAATGGTGTGATCGAGCGGTTTTTCGGCACGGTGAAATACGAGCATCTGTATCGCGGAGCGATCGCCGACGGCGACGCCTTGGATATGGAGGTTCATCGGTTCCGCATGGGGCTGCTGCACGTTTGGGTGACAGTGGTTATGCGGCCTGAATTACCGCTGGGGTCATGATTGTCTCGTACTCGATGGGGGTCAATCGGCCGAGGCGGGTCTGGCGTCGGCGTCGGTGGTAGGTGCGTTCGATCCAGGTCACGATCGCGATCCGTAGTTGTTCGCGGGTGTCCCACCGCTGCCGGTCCAAAACATTGCGTTGCAGCAGGCTGAAGAAGCTTTCCATGGCGGCGTTGTCGCCGGCCGCGGCGACGCGGCCCATGGATCCGGCCATGCGATGACGGTTTGATCGTGTGGACGAAATGTCTCGAGCGAAACTTGGAGCCGCGGTCGCTGTGCACAACACAGCCCGCCACATCACCGCGGCGGGCAACGGCATTGTTCAGCGCGGTCACCGCCAGGTGGGACTTCATCCGCGAATCGATGGAATAGCCGACGATCCGGTTGGAGAACACGTCTTTGACCGCACAAAGTTACAGCTTGCCTTCATTCGTGCGATGTTCCGTAATATCCGTGAGCCACAACAGGTTTGGTCGATCAGCGGTGAAGTTCCGCTGCACCAGATCATCGTGGACTGGCGGTCCCGGTTTGCCGTTCTTTCCGCGCCGAGGTTTGCCGAACGCACTCCACCACCGGTTGGTCGAGCAGATCCGCCATGCGGTGCGCTCGGCCATCGCCTCGCCGGCTTCACGAGCCTCATCGGCGAGGAACCGGTACCCGAACTCGGGGTCGTCGCGGTGCGCGTCGAACAACGCGTTGGCTCGATACGCCTGCGCGATCTCACCGGCGGTGACCGGTTCGGCCAGCCATCGGTAGTAGGGCTGGCGAGCGAGCTGCAACACCCGGCACGTCACCGCCACGGCAATCCCGTCGACGGCAAGCTCTTTCACGAGCGGGTAGAGCCTTTTCCCGGTAGCTGCGCCTGCGACAAATACGCCGCAGCGCGGCGCAGCACTTCGTTTTCCTGCTCCAGCAACCGGATACGGCGCCGAGCATCACGCAACTCGGCCGACTCCGTTCGCGTCGGTCCCGGCTTGTTCCCTTCGTCGATGTCGGCTTGGCGCATCCATTTCGACAACGTCATCGGATGGATCCCGAAATCGGCCGCGATCTGATCCAGCGTGACTCCGTCATCGCGGTTGCGGGCAACCCGGACCACATCGTCGCGGAACTCCTTCGGATACGGCTTCGGCACAGTGACATCCTCTCAAGCCCGCCCCTCGGCAAGCCATCTCGGTTGTCACCTATCCGTGCAGCAGCCCCAAGCCAGGTCCGGTGTTGTCGGGCGGGTGGCTTACCGCTGGTGGCTGGGTCGGGGTGGGGTGTGGGCGGTGAGGAAGTCGTATCCGAAGGAGTTCCGCGACGATGTGGTCCGGGTTATCCGCTGCCGATAT
>NZ_LZML01000054.1:0-2739 GCF_001665695.1 Nocardia sp. 852002-51101_SCH5132738
CGGGAGACCTCATCGAAATGGCGCTGGATATCTCTCCGCAGAGAGTCCAGCCGCCGGAAGGCCCCTGGTGGACCGAGTGAAAGGCAGCCGTTTCCACAACATGAAGGAGCTCCGGCCCGCATCGACCGGCCGATCGGAGGTGAGGATGTTGTTCGCATTCGATCCAGCGAGAGAGGCCATAGTCCTGGTCGCAGGCGACAAAGCCGACGAATGGCAGGGGTGGTACTACGAAGCAATACCCCTGGCCGACAAGCGCTTCACTGAGCATCTGGAAGCGTTGAAGGAGCAGCAATGAGTTCGAAGTTCAGCACCTGGAGCGAGGTAAAGGCCAAAGCGCGCCAGGCCGATTCCCGAACCGAACCAGAGCGCGCTGCAGCACGAGATCGTGCCCGAGAACGGCACGAGGCCTATGTGCGTGGCCACCAGCTCGCCGAGATCCGGAAGTCGATCGGCCTCACACAGACAGAAGTTGCTGAAGCCTTGGGGATTTCGCAGGCGAGGGTCTCGAAGATCGAGCGAGGCGAGGTGTCCGGCATCGACACGATCCGAGCGTACGTCTCGGCTCTGGGCGGATCGGTCGACCTTGTCGTCACGCTCGGCGACCGTACCTGGAAGGTCGCCTGAAACCTCTCGCCTCGCTCGACTACTTCGCGTCGCCAGCGCCTACTCGAAACCGGGCGGCGGGGTGAATCCGCCGAACTCCTGCTCGAGCAATTCGGCGAACCGCAAGGTCGTCGGGTCTTCGAGGTAGGGGCCGATGATCTGCATGCCGAAGGGCAGCCCTTCCGGCGAGTGTCCGATCGGTGCCGCGGTCGCCGGTAGCCCGAGCAGGGTGGCGATACTCGCCCACACCAGGTTGTAGTTGTACGGGTAGGCGATGCCGTCGATATCGATCGTGCGGGTGTCCATCCCCGAATGGTCGTGCGGGAAAGCGGGTGTCGGCGTGATCGGGCACAGCACCACGTCGAATTCCTTGAACAGGTGACGCCACCCGTCGGCCAGGCCGATGCGGACGCGGTCGGCCTTCACCCAATCGCCGTGGCCGGCGACGAAGGCTCGTTGGATGACCGCCTCGACGGTGTCGGTCTCCGGCGGAATTTCGGCGACGACGGCTTGGATCGCCCGGATCGCGCCGGCCGGGGCATCGGCGCCGAATTGCGACATCAGCATTGTGAAATAGGTTTTCGCGGTCAGCGTCAGGTCGGGCAGGAGAGAGCTCTGCCGCGCGACCGTGGCACCGGCTTTCTCGAGCCCCCGCGCGATCCGGTCGAAACCGTCGCGAATCACGGTGGATGTCGGCAGCAACGGATGACTGTCGATGATCAGCACGCGGAACTGCGCCAATTCCTCGCCGCGCGGCGGTGGCAACTCCAGCTTGTAGGCGACCGCCTCCACCTCGTCGGGCCCGGCAAGCAGCCGAGTCGCCATGGTCAGGTCGGCGGCGCTGCGGGTCATCGGACCGACAACGGGAAGGTCCATGGGAGCCTCCAGTGCGGGCGTGCGCGGCGGTATGTGCCCGCGCCCCGGCAGCAGCGTGCGGGACGGTTTGTGCGAGTACACACCGCAGAAATGCGCCGGCACCCGCAGAGAGCCGCCGATATCGGAGCCGAGCGCGAGCGAGACGTACCCCGCCGCGAGCGCGGCGGCCGACCCTCCGGACGAACCACCGGGCGAACGAGTCAGATCCCACGGATTGTTGGTCGTGCCGTAGATGTCGTTGTAGGACTGCCAATCACGCAGAAAGAACGGCACATTCGTCTTGCCGACGACAACCCCGCCCGCTGCCTTGACGCGCGACACCAGCACCGCGTCCTCCGCCGGCACCCACCCCTTCGCGTCGGGCAGACCCCACGTGGTCGGCAGACCGGCGATATTGAACGATTCCTTCACCGCGACCGGAACGCCGAGAAGCGGCCCATCCTCACCCCGCGCCAGCGCCGCATCGGCCTGTTTCGCCGCAACGCGAGCGCGCTCGAAATCCCGCACCACAACGGCATTGACCTTCTCGTCGAACTTCTCGATCCGCGCGATGCTCAGTTCGAGCAGTTCGGTCGCCGAGATGGTCTTGGCCTGCAACGCGGCTACCTGCTCGCGCAGCGTCGCAAACTCCGGTCCGGGCATCAGTTCTCCTCGCATCTCCGGGTGCGTGCACCTGGTGGTCATGGCCGAAGCGTCGGTCGGGATCCACCGCGACAGACGCTCTCCATACAACCTCGTTGGAACGAAATTTACTCCCACAGAACACGTTTCGTGCTGCTTGCGAGGGAGGTGGCCTTGGCCCGCACGGAGAGCGCGATAGCCACGATTCGTGCCTACGCCCTCGAAACCGGTCACGGCGATCTCCCCCGGGCGTTCGGCCGCTACATCCGGCCAACTACCTACTTGCCGGCGAGTGGTCTCCCGCCGACTCGGAAGGAGTGCGGATAGATTTCCCGTTCCCGATCGTCATCGGTTGGCGGGAACTCGAGTACTGATGACCGAGGGCCGAATTGCGTCTTACGCATAACTCGGGTCGTTGTCCTCACGGAATCCTTGAACGGTCGCGTCGATGAGGCGTTGGAGGTGGTTCTGGATGATGGATGTGTCGGCGGGGTCCGCGCGGAGGTCGTGTTTGGTGTGGCGGACGAGGTAGCGACCGTCCGAGTAGTCCATGATGTGGAAATCGCGGGCGGGGGTGGGGTGGCGGATCCGCCGGACCGGTGAGGACGATCAGCCAGACACTGGGCGCGGCGGCAAGAA
>NZ_LZML01000055.1:0-1725 GCF_001665695.1 Nocardia sp. 852002-51101_SCH5132738
ACACCGACAAACGTCGCTTCATTTCGGGGCCCGCCTTCTCTCCGTCGCCAAACAGTGGAGAAGGCGGGTTTTGTCGTTTCACAACGTCGCTCTGGGCCAGCTTTCCGCACTGCGACCGCCGGTTGGCGGACCGACACGCACCCGGGTTGGGTGTGTCGCAGCGGGCAGAAACCCCGTCCAGAACACGATCTGGACGGGGTTTCCAACTTGCTGGGTCCCGTCGATTGCGGTGGTCAGTAGTCGCCAGACATCAGGTCCAGGTAGGCGTCGCGCGACAGCACCACCACCTCGTCACGGTCGCGGATCGCGGCTTCGAGCTCGTGGGCCTGGTCCAGCTCGAGCACGATGCGATGCGGCGCCACCTCGGCGACGGTGGCCTCGTACTCGAAATAGGCGTCGCTGCTCATCGGTTCACCTCCTCCGGCGGCAGATCCGGGATCCGCTCGGCCAGCGCGGCCAGCAGACGTTCCCGCTCGGCATGGCGCAGGTAGCGCCGCTGGGACTCGCTGGCATCGTCCATCGGAGTCAGCCGCAACGCCGGATGCAGCGAATCGGTGGCCATGCCCGCCAGCTCTCGGGCCAGCCGCAGCACCGTGGCCACCTCGGCGTCGGAAAGCCACAGCGCGGCATAGGTGTTGGTCACCGGCCCGGTCAGCGTGACCAGCCATTCGGTGGTCTTCTTGCTCGCTACTGCGGTGCTCATGCCCACCCCCACGGATCCAGCCCGGTCAGGGTCGGAGAGATGTCGAGAGCGATGACCAGCGCACCGTTGCTGTAGTGCACGAAGTCACGAACCCGCTCGGCGACCGCGGTTTCGAGCACCTCGGCCCGGATCGGTGGGGCGTCGGCGGCGGCCAGGACCGCTTCGTCGAGTTCGTAGGCGGCATCCGACAGCTGGGCAGTGGCCTCGCGCAGGTCGATATCGGTGCGGGTGATCGCCCGCAACGCCTCGGCCAGGCGGGTGATGGTGGCGCCGAACTGCTGCGCGATCGCGGCCTCGGCGGCGGTGACCGGCGCAGTGGTGACGGTGAGGGTGCTCACGACTGCACCTCCCCGGCCCGAGTCGGCGCCAGGCCTGTCAACGTCCACCGGCTGCCGTCAGCGACGATCGGCGACACATCCAGCACGTCAGCGTCCCGATAGTGATGCGCACCGGACTGCCAGCCACCTGGCACACGCTCAACAATCGGCCACGCCTCACCACTGGGACCGGACTGGACATGGATGATCGCGATGTTCGCCTGTGCCGCTTCGAGTTCGGCGATGCGGGCACGTGCTTCGCGCAGACTCGCGCCCATTTCGGCCAGGCGCTCCCACACCAAACCCCTCATCGGGCGTCCTCGTCGCTGGCGTACTGCTCGCCGATGATGTGCAGGCTCCCGGCCGGATCGCGGAAGGCCAGCCGCTGCACCACGGCGCGAGTGACGTTCTGGCGCACCGCGGTTCCGACCGCGCGCGGGTCGGCGGCGGTGAATCCCTCGGCCTCGGGGCCGCCGCCGGCGGTCTGGATCTCGAGCAGTTCGTGCAGGTGGCCGATCAGCTCGCGGGCGTCTTCGGCCTTGACCCGCAGCTCGGAGAACTCGGCGCGCCCGCCGGGGGTGTTGTCCAGGGTCATGCTCAGCGCGAGCGCGGCCAGCTCGGTCAACGCGGCGGTGATCTGCGGGCCGAGGTCGGCGGTGATGTATCGGTTCGGCATTTCTGCCCCTTTCGGTGATGATGGGGGCG
>NZ_LZML01000056.1:0-8501 GCF_001665695.1 Nocardia sp. 852002-51101_SCH5132738
TTGAGGACCACCGAGCGATGTAGGAGCCGGTCGAGCATGGCCGCGGCGATGATGGTGTCGCCGAGGACTTCGCCCCATTCGGAGACGCTGCGGTTAGTGGTGATCACGATCGATGTCTTCAAGTACCGTTGCGCGACAACCTGAAACAGTGCTGATGCCGCCTCTGCAGGTAACGGCAGGTATCCCAGTTCGTCGATCGCCAGGAGCGTTGGTCCGGCGTAGAACCGCATGGTGGTGGCCCACCGGCCCTCGATGGCGGCGCGGTGGCAGCGGGCGGCGAGGTCTGCAGCGGTGGTGAAGTAGGTGCGGTAACCCGCGTGTGCGGCCGCTCGTGCGAGTCCGGTCGCCAGGTGTGTCTTGCCGGTGCCCGGGGTGCCGATGAGCAGGACGTTGGTGGCGGTTTCGAGGTAGCGGCAGGTGCCGAGCTCGTCGAGTAGGGGCCGGTCGATCCCGGACGCGGCATCGACGTCGAAATTCTCCAGCGATGCCGGGGTCGGCAGGTTCGCGAACCGCAGTCGGCCGGTGAGGCGGCGGGCCTCGGTGTCGTCGACCTCGATCCGCAGCAGTTTCTCCAGCGTCGCTGTCGCCGAAAGATTCTGCGCGGTGGCGTCTTCGAGCACCGATGGCAGTGCTTCGGCGGCGGCGTGCAGTTTCAGTATCGCCAGATGCGAGCGTAGTTGTTGGTAGCGGGTCGCGGTCTCGTCGGCGCCGACGGCTTTGGTGGCGCGGCGGGTGGTCTTGCGCGGGGCTGGGCTGGTCATTTGCGGCTCCTGGCGGTGGCGGCGCGCTCGTAGGCGGCCAGATCGGTGACAGTGGCGTCGGTGACGGTGTCCGCGACGGCTGCGGGGTCGGCTGCGGCGCGCAGGGCAGCGGCGGCGGCTCGGGCAGCCTCGCCGGGTGGGATGCGTTCCTTGCGGCGGTGTGGGCGGCCGGTGTTGGCCGCGGCCATCGCCGCGGCGTCGAGAGCGACGACGTGGCCGTGGTCGCGGACGGTGGCGCCGAGCCCGTCGGCGGCGCGTTCATGTCGCGCGATCACGATGCCGGCGGTGGTGGCGATGTCGATGTGGTTGCCGCGCAAGGGTTGCGCGACAACCACGGTGGCCGACGCGAGTTCCGGTGGCACTGAGTAGCGGTTGCCGCGCCAGGACACCATCGCCTGCCTCGATGCGATCCGCGGTTCGGTGACCATCGCCGGATAAGGCTCGGCGGGCATGGGCCGCAACGGTTCCCGTGCCGCGACCGTCGCGACGCTGGCGCGGCCGTCGGCGGTCGGACGCAGCCGCGTGTCGCCGCGCAGCGAACAGAACGTGTCCAATGACGACTGGGCTTGTTCGACGGTGGTCTCGTCGGCGAGTGTGCGCCACCAGCGTTGCGCCGCAGTGTGATTGGCCTTCTCGACCACGCCTTTGCGGTTGCCGCGCCGGGGCGGGCAGATCGCCGGCACCACCTGGTAATACTTGACGACCGCGGCGAACGACGCGGTGACCTGCCCGCTGGACGGGTGACAGACCGTGGACATCCGGTCGAATCGCCACGACCCGGTCACCCCGCCCAACGCCCGGGCGACGCGGTCCAGGCCCTCGATCAGATGCGGCTGATCGGTGCTGGGCGCGAGGTAGCCTCGCCAACGCCCGGAATGAGCCAGCGACCCGACGAGCAGGTGCGCGTTCGCGCCCCACCCCCACGAGCCGGGAGGATTCGGCAGATCGACCCAGTCCCATTGGGTTTCACCGCCCGGCGCATGCGGGATGACCGCGTTGGGGCGTTCAGTCGCGGTGCGGCAAGCCTGGCAGACCGGCCGCAGCCCGCGGGCACGTATGTTGCGGGTCAGCGACTGATACGACAACGGGAACCCGAGGGGCCCGAGCTCGTCCATCAGAGTTTGCGCCCACAGGTGCGGGTCCTCAGCCAGCCGGGCGGTGACGTAGTCGACGAACGGTTCGAACGGGTCGGGGCGGTGCCTTTTCCGGACGCCGGGCGTGCGTTCCCCGGCCAGATACGCGCGAATTGTCTTGCGGTCGCGACCGGTATGCCGGGCGATCTGGGAGATCGTCCAGCCTCGGGCGCGTAGGGCACTGATTTCCACATCTTCCTCACGTGTCAACATGGAAAAGCGGGCCTCCTCCGAAGGAAACTGCTGGTCAGGTGTGGTAACCACCAGCATCGGAGGAGGCCCGCCCTTCACGGCTGAGCCACACGGGACAAATGGGGAATCTCGGTGAGCGTCAGTGGGGAAATTCAGCGAGCGCCGTCACCGCAGGCGGCCAACGTTTGTCCCCGCTGGTGGCCAGTTGTGAATCCCCAACGTCGGTCAGTTATTTCCCCGTGGCCAGATATTTCCCCAGCGGGGTCAGCGCAGTGGCCTCACCCCCTGCCCGGAAGTGGCCTGTGCGAGTCGGAAACTGTCGCCGGAGGTGACGACCACGTGTGCGTGGTGCAGCAGCCGGTCGACGGTTGCCGTCGCGAGGGTTTTGGGCATGATCTCGTCGAATCCCGAGGGGTGCAGGTTGGAGCTGACGGCCATGGCTCGGCGTTCGTAGGCGGCGTCGACGAGCCGGTAGAACCCTTCTGCCGCATCGGGACTGACCGGCAGCAGGCCGATGTCGTCGACGATGATCAGGTCGGTGCGGATCAGGCGGGTGATGGCGCGGGTGACCGAGTCGTCGACGCGGTGGCGCCGCATCAGGGCGCCGAGATCCTCGATGGTGAACCACGCGACGGTGAGCCCGGCCTCGACCGCGGCTTGGCCGAGCGCTTCGCAGAAGTGGCTCTTCCCGGTGCCCGAAGGTCCGCAGATGCAGAGGTTTTCCTTGTTGCGCACCCATTCGAGGGTTTTCAACGCGTCCTGGGTGGGCCGCGGGATCGAGGACGCGGATTCGTCCCAATCACCGAAGGTCTTCCCGGCAGGGAACGCGGCCCGTTTGCGTCGGGTCCGCAGGTTGGTCGCGTCCCGGCCGGCCGCTTCCTCGGCCAGCAGCACTCGAACAACTTCGGCAGGATCCCATCGTTGGGCTTTCGCGGTGGGGACCAGGTCGGTCAGTGCTCGGCGCAGGTAGGGCAGTTTGAGGCGTTTGGTCAGGGCGATGGCCTCGGCCAGCGGGTCTCCGGCCGATCCGGCAACGCGCAGAGGAGCGTTCATCGATGATCGCTTTCGGGGTCGGTGTCGGTGGTGGCGGGCAGGCCGAACTTGGACCAGGCCGAGGTTCCCGGCTGCAGGCTGTGGTCCTCGCCGGCCCGGGTCGGTTCGGCGGTCCTGCGGCCGATGTTGTGGGTCAGAATGCTGATCAGATCGTTCTCGGCGAACCGGCCCGCGATCGCGGCGATCCCCAGTGCTTGGTCGACTTCGGCGGGCGAGTGCAGTTTCGCGAGGGTCACCGCTTCGGCCATATTCGGGCGGATCCGCCGGGTTCCGGCCGCAGCGGCCTCGGTCAGCCATGCGGCAGCGCCGGGCCCCAAACCCAGGAACGCGGCTTCCTCCGCGCTGGTAGCCCGCGGGACGCGCTCGCCGTGATGATCGGGCCGCGGCGGATAGTGCTCGTCCTTGATCGAGGGGCTGCCAGGTGTCGATCGCTGGTGGCGTGCGACCTCGACCGGGCCCTGATCCTCGACCGCGGTGACGATCAGTTCGTCGCCGTGGAACCGGACCCAAACCCGCGTGTCGGCCAGGGTGTGAGGCACCGAATACCGCACTCCCTCAACCGAAACCGTCGAATCCCAGTTCACTCTCCGGGTCGTGCCCAGCGCGATGGTGAACGGGTTGGCCGGCAACGGGTGCAGACGGGTTCGTTCCTCTGCCAGTGCTTCGATCGGGCGACGCCGGGTTTCGCGGTGTTCGCGGTCGTTGACCTCGTCGCAGAACGCCCGGCAGGCGGTCTCGAGCTCGCCGAAGGTGCGGTAGGCGCCGAGCAGGTTCGTGTCGGTCGGCACCAGATCGGCCTTGGCGATGCGCACCGTCGCCTCCGACCCGCCCTTGGTTTGCGGGTCCGCGGGCATGCAGGTGCGGATCGTCATTCCGTAATGTCTTGCCACTTCAACGATTTCGGGATGACGGACCGCGATAGTCGCGACGTGCTCGACCGAGACGGTCTTCTCGTTGTCGGTCAACGCATAGGTCGGCACCCCGCCCAACCGCCGCAGCGTGGCGTCCAGACACGCCACCACCGTGGGCAGTGTCTTGTCCATCACCGGGATCACCACCCGGAACCGCGACCACGCCAGCCACGCGCACCACAACTGGGTTTGCCGACCCGCGACCACCGGCCCGTGTCCCCAATCCCACTGCAACCACAACCCGGGCTCAGCGATCCACGGCCGAAATACCCGTCGTTGTCCCGCCCGCAGTTGCTGCTTGACCTGCGCCACCACCCGCCGGGTGGTGCGCTCACCGCCGGCGAACCCCATCGCGGTGATCCGCTTGTGAACCACATCGGCGCGGATCTTGCCGTTCGAACGAACAACCAGCTCTTCGATTTTCGGCAAATACTCATCGATCGGGCGAGCGCGATGCTCCCTCGCGACCGGGCTCTCCCCGGATGCCCGCAATGCGACATACCTCGCGACCGTGTGATGGTCGCAGCCGGCCAGCTCCGCCGCTGCCCGGTAACTCCCCGTGAGGTCATACGCCTCAAGGATTTCCATGATCTCCCTACCGCTCTTCACCGAGCGAGCAAACCCGCCCAGCCATCCGGAACATGCACAACACGCCGGGGAAATATCTGGCCGCCCACGGGGAAGTCGATGGCCGTCAACGGGGCGTCATATGGCCGCCCACGGGGAGGATTTCATGGCCGCTGTCAGAGGTTCTTGACCCGCGACGAGGCCGGCAGCCCCCGGATGCCGGCCAAGGTCATGAGAACCGAGACCGTGCGGGAGCAGACCTTGACGCCCATCGCCATGGTCAGTTCGGCGTGGATCCTGCGGTAACCGTAGGTGCCTCGTGATGCGACGTGGATCTCGCGGATCAGCCCGGTCAACCATTGGCGCCGCAATTGTGTCGGTGTGGTGGGGCGCCGTTTGGCCTTGTAGTAGTTCTGTCGGGCGACTCCCAGGATGCGGCAGCATCGGTCGACCGGTGCTCCAGCTGCGACGAGGCTGTCGATCACCGGGTAGAACCGCCTTTTGGGCCAGAAACGTCCTCCCCGAGGAACTTCGCGGCGTGGCGGATGATCGCGAGCTCGGTTTCGAGTTCTCTTATCCGGCGGCGAGCCGCACGTAATTCTGCCGACTCCGCCGACGGTTTGCCGGGACGTAGTCCGTGGTCGATGTCGTCCTGGCGCAACCATTTCGACAAGGTGACCGGATGGATGCCCAGCTCGACAGCTGTCTGCTTGGCGGGTTTGCCTGCTCGGACCAAAGCGATTGCCCGGGTTCGGAACTCGGTGGGATAGGCGCGTGGCACGCGGGTCAGCCTTTCGGTAAGGCTGTCAGTTAGCAACCGGAGTTGGAACCCAACCGGTGGGGCAGGTCAGGTTGTCACCTCTCCGTGCAGCAGCCCCTTGTGCTTCTGGGTGGTTGTTACAACGCGGCCCAGCTCCACGGCTTAGCCACGAGCCCTCGAATACACGCAATCCTATGCTGAGCCTCCCTAGCCGCTCTTACATTTCCAGCCGCCAAGCTGAGCGAAAATCCGACCCAACGAAGTTCTTGTATATCCGCGAACAGTCGGAATCCGTGCCAATCCGTGACGTCGTATCCGCCGTACGCCGATACGAAGGCTTTGTAGTCCTTCTCGCCTAGCCTGCTGAAGTCCGCGAAGTCGACAGCCAACTGGATAAGGTCCCATTCGGGTCGGCCGCGCGAAACCTTGTCCAGGTCGAGCAGCATCGGTATGCCGGAAGAAGGGACCACCACGTTGCCTTGCCATGCATCCCCGTGAATGACACCAAGCGACTCCGTTACAGGTAACTCGCGGTATTGCTTCTCGAGCCTGCCGTAATGCTCGGTGAGCCATGAGCGGTTGTCTTCGGTCACTGCCACCGCCGAGGCGATGCGCTCGGAAAGCCCAACGAAGGGATCGTAATTCGGCAGCTCGAACTCGGTAGGCGGCGGCAAGGCATGCAGCGCCCGCAGCACCGCACCCAGCTCAGCAGGGGTTGATGCCCGATGTTCGGGGATCAACCGCCACCACGTCACCGGTCGGTCGTCAACCACGACCGGCTGAGGAATTGAGCGAACAGCTTCGACGGTGGGGATCCCGGACTCGTTGAGCCACTGGGAAACTCGTAGCTCGCGCTCTGCTGCTGTGTTGCTGCCGGGCTTCCCGATCCTGGCCACGACCCCGCCAGGCAGTTCGTAGATGGCATTCGAGCCGTTCCGGATCAAAACAGCGTCTGTGGCATCGACACCACTGAGTGCGGCTGCTCTGGCGAGCACATCTGCTGATTGACGAGCCTGGTTCATGACTTCGTGCCGCTGGTGATGACGTGGCGCAGTTCGGCAACATCGTCGATTCGGCGATGCGCAGAGGCAGCTTCGGCAAGCACATTCAGCTCGTCACGAATGCGCTGTGAACTGAACAGCTTTGCGTTCTGGGCCGCTTGAAACCCGAGCTTCGCTGCTTCGCTGGGATCACCTAGCCGCATCGTGAGTGTGGCGAGTCTGGTCAGCGAGAAGGTACGAGAGCGCGGATAGTCCTCGCTTTGGAGCTGGACCGCTCGCTGAATGCGCGGTGCGGCCAGTTCTATCCTGCGCCGGGCCTCTGCAACGGGCATCAATGCCTTGCCTGTGCTTCCCATGTGTTCGGCCTCGTCGTAGTAGCACAGCCACGGCGCGTCGGTCTCAGGTGTACGTTCCGCGAAATGTTCATCGGCTCGGGCTACTTCGGTCAGTGCCGCGTCAGTCCGGCCCACCGCGGAAAGAAGCTGGGCCCGCAGCGCACCGAGCATGGCGCGGGCAGTGGCGGACAACCGATCTGATCGGACCTGCGCCAGTTCGATCAGCGACAACGCATCGTCGGCGCTTCCCACGTACGCCACCTTGCGCGCCATGTCCGCCAAGGTGCTGGCTCTCAGCTCCCAGGAGCCGGCGGTATCGGCACACCAGAGCGCAAACCGAAAGCGTTGTTCAGCTTCCCGATAGTCGGCAATATCGAAGGCGGAGAAGGCCGCAACGCCGCTCAGATTGCCGATCGCCTCGAATAAGGCGCGACGAGCTGTCGGTGATGCTTGCCCCGTGAGCAGGGGCACATAGCGACGCAGTTCCTCCTCGGCTGTGCTGCTTGCTGATCCTCCGCCGTGGAGGTTTTCCGAAGAGGCTGCCTCGCGCGTGGCCGTCTTCACTCTGTCGACATCCGACCAGCCGACCCGCCCGATCGACCGGACACCACGCAGGTAATCGGCCGGGATGGTTTCGGGATTGAACGGGCTGAACAGATTGACAGCGAGTGTCTGTTCAGTGCCCTGGCTGCGCTTCTTGCGGACCGGCATGAATCCCAGCTCAGCATCCGTCGCATGCAGGATTGCACGGAACGCTTCGCGGTACTCTTCGTTTGGCCACCTCACGGTGCCACGTTCGTAGCGCGCAATCGTGTGCGCATCGAGATCCCGGCGCTCTGCCCTGGTGCGCCAGATGTACTCATTAACAGCTTCGGCCAGCTCGGCTCGACCCATCGCGCGGCCTGGCACGATGCGTGATGGCATAGCTTCTCGGCGCGCTTGCAGTTTCAGATTCGGTGGCACTTTCGCCCCCTCGTCGGTGTCCGGTCCGGCCAGTGTAATCACGCCACGCCCACGCGCCCCTGTGTGGCGTTTTCTGCCCCGTAACGTGCCCTCCCGGAGGGGTTTTCGGCGGTCCACCCTTGATCCATCGGCTTTTCGACCGGAACGGCCCACGTGGCCCTGCAAACCCAGGACCACAAGAAGCGGCCATCCGGTCTCTATTCCGAGGACGGTGAAGATGAAGCCCCTGCTGTACGGCTATTTGCGTCTCGATATCGCAAATGACCACGTCGCTGCATGCGAAGCGCAGATCCAGCGCTTTGCCGAATACGAAGGCTTCGACCTGGCCATGATCTTCCACGAGCGCATTCACGGCGCCACTGCGCTGACGGCTCTAATCGCCGAGTTGCGGCGGTCGCAATCCCACCACGTCGCGGTGCCCTCGATGGAACACCTGATTCGACCGGGTATGTCCAGACAGGCCGTCGAGGCTCGGTTGTGGTGTGAGGCTAACGCTGGCGTTCACGCTGCTGCGCACGCGGGCAACCGAATCGGCGTATTCGTGGGCGCTCCCTACCCCGATCGTGAGTGCCCGGCCACCGTGATCCAACCGCCGCATCCTTCGGGGCAAATGGACGAAATCCATTTGGCGGCGACGACAACCGCCGTATCGACGGCTCAGCGGCATGTCCGTCACACGTTGAGCCGTTGGCTGCTGATCGAACTGATAGCGCCGGCCGAGCGAATCGTCACGGAGTTGGTCACCGTGGGTCAAGTCCAAACGGGTGGTGTATCGGGTGATTGCCGCGTGATCCTGTTCGATCAGGCGGTCAGTGCAGGGGTGGG
>NZ_LZML01000057.1:0-22115 GCF_001665695.1 Nocardia sp. 852002-51101_SCH5132738
GCAAGCGATCGAGGAGGGTTACATCCTCGACGTGCTCAAGGGCTACCAGACCTACGACACCGCAATGAAGATCGCCAACAAGGCCGAGAGCGGTGAGGGTGGAGAGGTGGAGGAGACCGCGGCGCGCAGGGGGGTGATGCGTTGGGCGAAACTGCACCCGACCAACATCGGCCGGAAGGTGCAGATCATCGTCGAGCACTTCCACGCCAACGTCGCCCAACTGTTGGAGGGCAAGGCGAAAGCGATAGTCGTGACCGATTCGCGTAAGGGCGCGGTGAAGTACAAGAAGGCGATCGACGCCTACATCGCCAAGCGCGCCGCTCTGGACGCCTCGTACAACTACCGCACCCTGGTCGCCTTCTCCGGCTCGGTGACTATGGCCGAGGACGAGGAATGGGATACCGACTGGGGGCCGCAACCGAGCAGGGACGACGAGTTCACCGAGGCCAACCTGAACCCCGGCGCCGGCTCGGACCTGGCCGCCGCGTTCAAGGGCGCGACGTACAAGATCATGCTGGTTGCCAACAAGTTTCAGACTGGGTTCGACCAGCCGCTTCTGTCGGCGATGTATGTCGACAAGAAGCTTTCCGGTGTCACTGCCGTGCAGACGCTGTCCCGGCTTAACCGGACCCATCGCACTGCGGGTGGGGAGCAGAAGCGCAAGACGTTCGTCATTGACTTCGTGAACAAGCCCGACGACATCCGGGCTGCGTTCGAGCCGTACTTCACCAACGCCACCCTCGAGACCGAGACCGACCCGTATGTCGTCGTCCACCTCGCCACCAAGCTCGCCCAGGCCGGGATCTACACCGAAGAGCAGGTGCGCGAGGTCGCCGAACTGTGGGTCACCCGCAAAGGCAACAACGCGCTCTCGGCCGCGATCAGCCCTGCCAAGAACGACTTCGCCCGCCGCTACGCGGCCGCGATCGAGGCCGACGACACAGTCACCCTCAACACACTCGACCTATTCCGCAAGGACGTCTCCACCTACGTCCGGCTCTACGACTTCATGAGCCAGATCGTCAACTACGGCGACCCATACATGGAGATGCTGTCGATCTTCCTGCGGCTGTTGGAAAAAGTCATCGCTGACTCCTCCTGGGCCGCGGAGGTCGACCTGTCCGATGTGGTCCTTATCGGGGTCAAGCACACCAAGGCGACCGCGGTCGATATCTCGCTGACCGGTGACGGGGAGCTCAAGGGCATCAGCGCGGCGGGCACCGGGGCCCGGAAGGAGCCGAAGTACGTTGCACTGCAGGTCGTCATCGACAAGATGAACGACCTTTTCGGCGCCGAGTCGTTCACCGCGTCGCAGGTCCGTGAGTTCGTGCAAGGATTGGTGCAGCGGCTACTTGCCTACCCGGATCTGGTCAACCAGACCAAGGTGAACTCGAAGAAGCAGTTCATGGAGTCGCAGGACTTTCAGGCGGCGGTCACCGAGGCTGTCCTGGATAACCAGGAAGCCCACAACACCATGGCCGACTACTTCTTCAGCGACGGCCCCGGCATCAGCGCTGTCATCATGGCGCTCGCGGACGCCTTCTACGAGGCAGCGCTCGACCGGCAGACGGCCATGTGAGCAGACAGCCCGGAGGGCCGATGAAGCGGTACGTGCTGGACAACCTCACCGCCGAGGCACACATCGGCGGAATCATCGGCACCGGCCGACGCTGAGGCCACGACCAGGTTTCGGGTTGCTCCAGGTTTCCAGCGCGGCGTTTTCATGGGGTTCGTAGTGCGACCAGGGCCTCGACGAGCGCTCCGCCGAGCCACCCGATCAAGGCGCCGATGACGAGGATTCCGATGTCACGCTTCCATTTGTCGGCGGGGTCTTTGAGCAGGGACGCGATTCCGGGCAACGTCTTGACGGTGTATCCGCCGATGGTTTGTGTGTCGTCTGAGGTCTGCAGGCTCCATCGGGCGGTGCCGTCGGGTCTGTTGATGGGCTCGATCAACGTGCGGTCGACGGTGTAGCGGCCGTTTACCGCGGTGGTCACCTCATTGGTGGCGCCCAGACCTTGCGGAGTTGCCCGCAGTGCGTATCCGGTAGGCGCGGTGGATATTTCCAGTTGTTTGGGGATCCACGGCCTCGTCGAGGGCGTCGAGGCGTAGTTGCCGTTCATGATTCGGCAGACCTTGTTTCCTTCGAGACCGGGCCCGCCGGCGCCTTTTTCGGTTGCGGTCTGCCGAATCGTCACCACTTTCGCCGGTGCCGGGCCAAGATCGGCCAGCGCGCCTTGAACTTCCGCGTCATTGGGGGTGCCCGGGCTGTTGGGGCTTCGACCTCGACCGAGTTGCACTGCAGCAGCTGCGGCCTGGAGTCCCCCATCGATGCGAGCCGTTGTCGTATCGGCCAGCGACGAAACCTCGCCCGGGGTGCACTGCAGATCGAACCCGGCAACATCACCGATGAGGGCGAACTCGATCGTTATCTCAGTGTTCGCCGGGGCACCGATGCGGTATGCGAAGTTGATCAGGTGACGGTTGCTTCTCTCTGAGCCGAACGGATCCAGGCGCGAGTAGACCCAGAAGTGCGCGTTGTCGGCTCGGCCGTCGGCTACTGTCGCGACGATGGCGCCGCGGCGCTGCGCCGGCAGCTCGTCCTTGTCCACAAGCGCCGGATAATCGGCAGCGATGGCGCCGGCACTGAGCAAAATCAGCCACATCACGATCCACCATCGCGACTTCACCGCCGCTGTGTTCGACACCGCCCGCCCCCTCGATTCCGGCGAAACCTGACTACCGACGCAACAACTTCGCCTCGGTCGCGCAACCACCATCCGGACTGTCGCGCGATACCTTGACGTCGTTACCGCCACAACGCCGGCAGCCGACGCATACCGAAAAACATGGTCACGCAACACCATCCGTCGCACACGTCACTGTGCTGTCCGTTCTCGGGGGCTCGGCGGAGACCGCCATACGTAGACGAGCGCGCACCAGAACGTCTTACGCTGATGAGCCGTGCTTGCGCCAGTTGGCAGTCCAGACGCAGGAGTCCCCTGGTTGGCCGGCAGCCCGGTCTCTGGTATTGGCCAGCAGCCATATAGAGGCAGTAACGGCGTCGCTCGGCATACGATCTCCCCAAAGGGGGGACACAGGATGAGCGACGGTACCGACTCGGCAGGTAACAGCACGGTTCGTCACCTACATCGTATTCGAGCGCAGGGAAGGGCAGTGATTTCACCGACATGATGCGGCTGAAGAACTCACGCGGTTTATTCTTTGATCGCACCAGAGAACCGAGAATTAGCTACTGGGCTAATCCTGTACTCGTTGAATACATCAAGGCAGCGGGCGGGCGAGAAATACCGAAAGAGCTGACGGATTGGGACCCCTGTGCCCCGAACAGTAGGTCGAACTGTCCGCAAATGCACAACATGCTCGTCAATATTGTGGAAATGACGCACCCGAAATGGCGCGCCCGCGCAAGAAACATTTACGCCGGACGAACCTTTTCAGATGTCGATACGGCGACGGCGAACAAAAATCTGCGTGGCGGCATGATTTCGATGTCCGAGAAATTTACGCAGATCATTTATGCGTATGCCTCGACGCTCGGAACGTTTGTCCTCAGCGTCGACGTCGGCAAAGGTATCACTAACTCTGAGGTCGGAGCGATGTGGCGGGGTCTGCAGGCAGATTTCGACGCCGCTATCGAGGCATTTCGCGCTGGCGGACTGATCGCGATGAAGGGTACGTCGCCGATGGTTTTCCCCAGTGAGCACTCTCGGCGCGTCACGGAGAGCCAAGCATCGGCGGCAGAAGGTTGGATTCTTGCACACGAAATCGGCCACCATCTGGCCCGCGACATGTCTAGCAGGAGGGATCGGGAGGTCGCCAAAGTTCTGCATGAGGTGACCGCGAACAGTTCGATCGAAGTGAAGTTGACTGGAATGTCAACAGTTCAAAGGGATGAGGTGATGGCGGATCTGCTGGCGACGTTGATATTGTGCGGCCACTTCGTTCCGGAGAATCGATCGAATGCTTCACTCGAAGGTGCCCTAACGGGAGCGGGTATAGCGCTCATTTCGCTTGCGCATTTCCGCGATGAGTGGAGTGCAGATCCTTCTGATTCGCACCCTGGCTGCCTGGATCGTCTCTGGATCGTCTTGGTGGTGATGAGCGAGCTCTACGGGAACGTCAAGCTGTATCCGAATGACCCTGAGCGAGGTCACATCACCGTGTTCCGGTCGGCCGCGCTGATGATGACCTATGCCTTGTGGATGAACAGCGTAGAGAACATGCTGTCGGACGCCAACGTGCCCTTCAGTCGGACTGGGAGACAAGTACCAGTGGCAGTGGCGACGTTTGCGGATTTAGCGGTGCGCTTCGGCATGCTCGCTGATGATGCCGAAGCGCGTCGCGAAATCTGACACGGCTCCCCAAACCGGCCCCTGTGACACGGCCGGCGATACAATAGCGCGCGCTTCTCGGCATTACCGGACATCCGAGGATAACGGCTAATCTGGATGAACCTCGGGCTGGGTGGGACTCGCGGAGGCTGGTTTGTGCGTCGGGAACCCCAAGCTGACGGTTTGGGTTGTCCGGGTCAGTCGCTGCGCGTCGGATCGTTTGTCACCAGGCATTCCAGAGTGCGGTGGATGCCTTCGATCTCGCCGAGCCATCCTTGCGCGGTGGCACGTCGTTTGCGGTCTTCGAGGTCGGCTTCGAGCTGGTCGAGTCGTCCGAGCATGCTGGGGTTCACATGGAGTTGGCTACATCTCAAGCATGCGTGCTCGTGCTGGCAGTTTGTTCCGTAAGGTCTTCGGCGCAGCCGGGTGGGCCTTCGCGGCAATGCTGCGATCCCTACTGGTGACCCTGCGTATTCGATTCCGCCGAATTCGGCGGCGTCCACGACCCGATGAGAGAAGCATTCCGGAGGATGGGCCGTGCAGCTTGCTTACCGTGCATCTGCTCGAAAAGCCTTCTGCGCTTGCGGTTCTCATACCATAGACGGGCTCGGAACACCCTGCCCGGCGGCTGAACTACCGCGCGCGCCCACCCGTGTGGGTCGTAGAGCTGCTCGGCCGCGAGCCCGGTTGCTTCGACCAGCGCACCGGGATATACGCGGTCGTAGGCACGGTTGGCCGCGGCCGCTGCCACCGGTGGCAGAAGCATCCATTCCGCGCACACCCGCGTCGGCTGCCATACGTCCATCGTCTCCGGCCGTTTCGGGGCGCCGTCGACCTCGAGCAGACCGCGGGCCCGCAACCCCATGTACAGCGAAGCGACCCGTCCGAACCCCGCTCCTAGAGCATCGGAACCGGGGCGATCTGGGTGGTCGATCACGAACACCGGGCGTGGCAGCTGACTCGTCTTGACCCACGCCATCAACGGCAGCTCGAAAACCCGCGCGAAATGCGCGCGGTGTGTGCCGTCGGCGTACAGCTGGTAGACACATCCGGCTGGGCCCTCGACACGCACCAGTTGCACCGGCTGGTGCAACCTGCCGATGGTGAAGTCATCGATCCATGCCTCGAGTTTCGGACCGGAGTCGGCCGCGCACAGCGATAGGCAGAACGCGTCCAACGACCGCCGGTTCCGCTCTGACCGGTCGAAACTGCCCCACACTCGATCCACCGTGGAAACGATCGCCCGCGGATCAACCCACTCCAGGCACTCCGACCGGGCCGGAAACTCGGGCCCGGAATCACATCGCACCGGGCCACCGTTCTGGAAGACCGCGACGCGATCGACTTGCGGCGCCTGCGCGTTCACCATCTCGGTGCGCTCCGCCAACCACATTCGGAGTTCACCGCGGTCAGCGGGGATCTGGGTTCTCAATGCCACCAGTGCTTCACGCAGCCGGGCGCGCTGAGGTCCATCGGCCCTCGATCGAAGCAGCCGATGCCACTCCTCACAGTCGCCATCGAGCCGGCCGGCGCGATCACCTTCGGAGGCATCGACCGGCGCCGCCGACACACCAGCCGCAGTCAGGTCAGGTTCGACGAGACCGTAGCGGTGAAGGATCGCCACCATCTCACCGGCCGTCGCCGACCAGCCCCGCACGAAACGCTCACCGCCCCACCGCGCCTCGAACACACCATGCTCGTCTCGCGTGATCACGACCATCCCCCTCTGCCCCAGTGAACGCGGTTGCTCGATCGAGGATCGCACGACTGCGGGTGCGATGGTGGCCGAAATCTGCCCGATCGGCCCGAGGCAGACGGTGCGATCGTGGAGCTTGTCGCCGAAACGCCGCCGCCGGACAAGTCACCTGGCATCGCGGTCAGGAGCCGGGGCCCGGCGGTGCCGGGCCCCCGCCCTCGGGCTACTCGCGCCGGTGCCCCAACGCGTTGAGTACCGCGGCCACGACCGTGACCGCAGTCGGTGCGTCGAGCTTCGAACCGGCCACCGCGGCGAACGCGAGCGCCAGGACCAGGACCACCGCCGGGTCCATTCCCTGGGGGTCCGGCGGTGATCCCGGATCCCGGGGCGCGGGGTTCGTAGGTACGGTCACAGTCGTCTCCTATATCTGCGAAGAGGGAGTCACTACTGCCCCCGCCTCTCGTCCAGGCGGGGGCAGCCTCGTCCAGGACCGGGACCGACGCGGACTTGCTGTCGCGCTTCCGGTTCCGGACCGGCCGCATGAGCGGCAGAACCCATCACAGCCGTTTCGCGGACCGCCGTCGAGGTACACTCATGACGGGCAAGAAACCGTTTGGCTCGCCCATCACATCTATCAACTCTTCGAAGAAGACCTCGACGAGCAGCACAGGTAAAGCTGCTATGGGAGAACCAATCCGTTTCCTTCAATACGTCGAAAATTGTTACCATGGTCGCCATGCCGCAGCCCGCGAAGCCGCGCAACCGCCGCGACGAGCGAATCACCGTCCTCGAAACCCTGCTCGTCGACGGCAAGGTCAGACTCGACGAGTCGGTGTGCCGGAACCTGACCAAGCGGTGGGCAAATTCCGCGGAGCAGCCGACAGCCGTGCGGATCCGGGCAGGGTTCCTCCGCCGCGACCCTCCGCTGACCGATCAGGAACTCGCTGATCTCAACGACGCCGAGGACGGCGAGATCAGCGACTACAGCCGCCCCGAGCTGCCGCGCGTCCCGTTACTGTCGCAACTCGCCGGCCGTTCCAAAGGCATCGGCCTGAGGCTCGCCTTGACTCTGCTGTTCTTGGCGCACACCCGGCGGCCGGACGAACGCAACCCCAGCGCCGTGCTTCCCCTTCACCACGACGATGACCGCCCGCACGGACTGATCGATCTCATCGCCAACAAGGCCGTCCACCGCGACGACGAGGACGGCGGTCGATTCGCCGCAGTCACCCGCGACAACCGCCTACGGCAAATCCGCGGAGCGCTCAAACTGCTCGCCGACGAGGCTATCGGCATGGTCGAACTTCCCAGCCGGGGTCGCGGTACGCGCACCATGTTCCGGGGCGTCCACCTACTCACCGAAACCGGCACCGCCACTACCGTCCCGCCCCGCTACGTGCCACCAACGAACCGCGCGGACACCGTCGACCTGCCCATCGAGTTCTGGACCAACGGATGGGTCCACGTCCTAACCAACCGCGAAATCGCGATGCTGTTGATGCTCACCGACAATCAAGCCCGCACGAACCCGACAGAAGACACCACCGGTCAGCAGTTCGACCGCTGGGTGTCCCCGAAATCACGCATCGTGAAGTACGACCTCACCCGCGCCACCTGGGACACCCACCGGAATCTGCAGGAATTCGGCCTGATCCACACACTGGTTCACGAAAACCGCCGGCCCGATGGCACTGCCATCGGCGGACGCCAAGCCGGCTACACCGGGCCCCACCGCTTTCGCCTCACGCCCGAGGGATTCAAGGAGCCAGCCCTGCGAACCGTCCTGCCTCTGGTCAAGAACTCCGACATCGACCTCACCTTCTGACCTGCCGCAGCCGAGGTATAGTGCATCGTTCATTCCGCGAGATCTGGTTCCACCAGCGCAATTTCGAAGCTTCCGGCAGTCGATGGTCTCCGATCGAACCTGCACGGACACTCGCTCCCCCAGTGCCCGGCACACCTGGGTAGACCGCACACGCAGCAACCAACCGCCACACGAGCCCAACCGACCCGCGCTCCTCTGCGGCATGGCCAGGCATTCTCTGCGGCATGGCCAGGCATTCTCTGCGGCGCCGAACAGCCGACACCGCCCGGGCAGCCGTTCCCATGGCGAGTCAGCGCCTATCGCCACCGACCTCGACACGCTGAGGACCCCCACAAACACTCCGCCGGCGACGTAACAAGCCGACACGGGACCGATGTTGACCTGCGATTATGACATGTCCCCGCTGGACGGTGAGGTAGATTCTCGGCGGAAGATCGCATTGTGGTCGGCGTGACGGGATCCACGGTGACACTGACCTACACGATCTGGATATCGTTGCCTGGTAACGACTTCCACTAATGGTGGCACGTCAACGAGCAGCGCGGCAGTGCCATACTCTGGCCGAAGACAGATGGCAGCCATCCCGCGCCACCACGAACATCGCGAGTGTGGCAGATGCCACCGACACGAAACCTGATGTTACACAAAGGAAGTCAGACCAGCCGCGAATGATCACTGCTGTGCTGCAGGATGACCCAGGAAGAGGCTCCCCAATCGGCCGGGTTGTATCGCACGATTACCGGGGTATCTCAGCGCCAGAGCGGCGGCCGGTGGATTGTTGAGATATTCGGCGAACGGGCAGCCGCTGACATGGACACATCCCTCAAGGTGACAGTTGCAGTTTCGGCACAGCAGGCCGCGGACCAGGCCGGTCTCGTGATCATGGTCGATCACCATCGCGGGAGCGAATCTGCATGCCCCACATCGATTGCCGAGCTTGCCGGCGAGCAGACGGGCGAGGCGGCCGCGTTGATCCTTCGGGTTGTGGTGGGCAGGCCACCACTGGCGGGCCTCCCTTGTCGCGCACCGCCGTGTTGGCGGAATGTCGAACGGCTCCGCGGTGGTGCCGGTCAGGGCCACTGTCCAGCCGACCTCACTGGCCTCCTGCTCCCAGGACCGTCGCTGCTCGGATCGATCCTGTCGTGGCGCGTAAAGCTGGAATTGCGTTCCGTCGCTCCACCATTGGAGGAGTTCGCGGTGGGTCGTCGGTTCCCACGGCTCACTGTCGAGGGTGGACCATTCGGCGCAGACCAGGCGATCTCCGACCTGTAGGTGGTATCTGCCGTCGTCGCCGAGCACGGCGACCAACGGGTCGACGACGGTCGTGATGTGCCTCCAACGGCAACTCCAGCGTTTCGCATGCCCGAGCAAGACCTGCTCGGCAGCGGCACGGTCGGTGACACCGTATCGAGCGAGCTCGGTCAGGAACCGCCTACGCCGATGGTCTGGCAGATCGTCCAGGCATGTGGGTGCGACCACCGCCGGTTCCGGAATCCGGGCCGCATCACGCTCACGGTGCCGTCGCACGACCCGGGAACGAATAATGCGATCGAGGTGCTCGATCCGTGGCCGCGCAGCTTCTGCGACCAGATTGTCAGCCGCGTCGATCCTGTGATGGACCGGCACGACGAGTTGTCCGGCCCGCTGCGCCGGCGCGGCCGCGCTCGAGACGGTTCGCACAATCCGCCAGCCGCCGACGCTGCGCGGACGAGGCTCGTCGGACAAGACCGCCCAGGCCCGTGCGGCCCACTGCTTCCCGGACCGGGTGTGGATCCGTCGGTCCGGACCGATCACGTACGGCTGCGTGCGTCCTGTGTGATCGCAGCCCAGTTGTCGGTGCAGCTGCTCGCGCTGCGCCGAGAGCCATCGCTCAGGGGCGTCGGAGTCACAGCAGGCGGGCTCGATGACCATGGTCAGAGTGTGACGGGACCCACCGACAGATCCGCTAAGGTCGGATGCGGATAGCAGTCGTACTACACAGAGGGCGAAATAGACTGCTGCGATGCCAGTTACCGGGCTCAAGTCTGCACGAATGAAGCTCGAGCACGCCCATACGCACCTCGTCGAGTTGAACAAGCAGGTACGCGAGTTCCGGAAGGCGAGCCCATACGAGTTCGACCCTCAAATCCGCCACCCCCACCCGAGTTATGACGACGTGTACTTCCGGATCGTGGTGCGGTCGGCACCGGAGCTTCCCGACTCATGGCCGCTGATCGTCGGTGACATCCTCACGAATCTCCGTGCGGCCCTCGACCACTCAGTGTACGAACACATCCGATCCAAGAAGCCGGACCTCAAGGTCAACGAGATCCAGTTTCCCATTGTCGACAAACCCGGTGGAATGACCAACAAGAAGGGGTGGTTCGACCGCGCTGTGTACCGGGCAATCAACGATGCCCAGCCATACCATGCCGATGAGCCCCACTGGCATTCCCTCGCGATTTTGCGCGATCTCGTGAACGCCGATAAACATCGAGCACTGCTCGTCACGAACTACGCGTCCTTACAATTCAAGATCGACACCGAACCGGAATTGACCGTTGCGTCAGCGAAAGCCCACCTCGGCACGGAAATGGAAGCAGGCGCGGTAGTCGCCTCGGGTCAGTTCAAGATCCCAGAGGTCGTTACAGATCCGACAGTCGTGAAGATACATGCCGAAATCGGATACTCGGAGGTCATCGAGATACCCAAGTCAGGCGGTCAAGTCCGGAATCTCACCGACACCCTGTGCGATCTCCACGACGCCGCGGCGGCCATACTCGACGACCTGAAAAGCGCAGGGGTCAGGTAGGATACGGCGAAATCCGCAACGCCAAGGACCCGGCCATGCTGCGGTTCCTCACGCCGACGGACAGCGTCGCAATCGAGTGATGAAAGCCGCCGGAACCGCTGCGTCGCCGCACCAAGGTGACCGAGCCCCTGGCGGTCGAGTTGCCGATCCGCCACCGCTACCCACGCCGGATCTCTGCGCCTTCCGCTACTGCGACTACGCAGGAAACGGCAACGACGGCCAGCCGCCTAGTTATCCTGCCGCCTTCGGTGGTCTCGCCTCCTTCGCCGCGTCGGTCGAGAACGCCTCGCGGCCGCGGCCGGTGACTGCCCACGCCACTGCCGACGCAGCGCGATGAACATCGAGTCGCTGTCAGAAGATCGGATCGAGGACGTTTTCCACCGGATGTGGGCGGCCGAAAGCCGGTGCCTCGAACCGTATGTGTCGGTGCCAGTTCGTACCCTTCTGCGGGTGCGGATTCTGCATACATCTGACTGGCATCTCGGTATCAACGTTGCGGGGATGTGTCTGCTCCATGCGCAAGAGGAGATGCTGTCGTTTATCGCGGGGATCGTCGCCGACAAGTGCATTGACGTCGTGGTGGTCAGCGGTGACGTGTATGACAGCAAGGAGCCACCGGAGAAGGCGATCCTCGTGTGCCACAACGCGTTTTCGATGCTGCGCTGTGCTGGCGCGCAGATCGTCGTGATTCCTGGGAACCACGATTCTCCGGTCAGGCTGGGTGCGGGAGCGTCCTTCATGCGTGCAGCAGGGCTGCACCTGCTGACCGATCCTGACAACGTTACCGCCCCGGTCCTGCTCACCGATGCCGATGGCCCCGTCGCGTTCTACGGCGTCCCCTACCGGAGCACCGCACGCAGACGAGAGTTGATGCAGGCGGTTATGGACGACATCCGGGCGGACCTGCAGGCCCGCCCGGATACACGATCGGTCGTGCTCGCCCACGCCGCTGTCGCCGACCCTGCCGCCAGGGGCACCAACCGAATCAATCACCCCGCATCCGAGGCAACGATCCCAGTCGAGGTGTTCAACGGCATCGACTACGTCGCGCTGGGCGATCTGCATTGGCCGCACGCGGTGAACGACTCGGTCCACTACGCAGGCTCACCACTGCCGTACGTGTACCGCGCGGGCCCCCAGCTGATCGACTTCGACCCGCCGAAGTCGGTGTGGCTGGCCGATATCGGCCCGGACGGGCTGTCAGCTGTCGACCGGTATCTACTGCCGATGCCGCGTCGCCTGGTCACCATCACCGGAACGCTCGACTCGATCTCCGCCGGGCCACCCTCGCACGACTACGTCAGTGTTGTTCTGACCGACGCCTCGCCCGCCGCAGACGCGCGAGCGGTTCTGCGGGAGCGATTCCCGTTCCTCCTCGACATCGACTCGCAGACCCACGCACAGCCTCAGCCGGGCGCCGTCGAGCGAGTCGTACTGGCTGATCCGACCCGTGGCCCCAACACCGGCACCCCGAAGCGATGGTTCGGGTTCTACGGCGAGGGACGCGAGGACTGCCTGCGGTGCGGCGCTGTGGCCGAACAGCCGTGCATCCGCGCGAACTGCGGCGAGTTCAGCGCCACCATCCGCGGATTTCACACCGAACGTGGCTCGACCGAGCTCGAACTCGCTGAAAACGGTTATATTCCTTACATTTTCGTCGACGGCGACAGCCACAGTCGGCAACGGCTCTGGTACCACCCGGACAAGACTGGGCCGAAAAAGCGCCAGGGCTGCCATAGCGAAGCTCTACTCCGACCATCGACAAGCCCGATGGACGGCGTTGCCGAGCCGGCACCAGTCAGTCCCACCGCCACGAAGCGGATGCCGCCATCGTTCACACCGCCGCCGATCCATCTCATCAGCAAGAAGCGGTGATTGCGTGCCGCACATCGGAGCCGGTGACGACGTGCAGGTGCATGTCGTGATGCCCTCGAGATGGCGTGCAGTCGCTGCCAGGGTGCCCTCGTAACGGAATCCCACCTTCTGCGCGACACGACACGACGCTCTATGTGCCACCGAATGCTCCAGCGCCAGGCGGTGAAAGCTGCACATCACCACCCAGCCAACGACCTCGGCTTCGAAACCCGGGTCGCCCCATAAAAGCACTGGAAAGGGTCCCTGTGCCGTCACTGCACCATCTCGCTCTGTCTGCCACCGACTTGGCCAAGTCCGGCCCCTTCTACGACGCCGTCCTGAATCTGCTGGGCTACCGGCCCGGCTCCACCGGCGATGCGCTGCGCACCTGGATCGGCCCGGACAGTGCACCGGAAATCCTGCTCTGGGCCGCCGAAGGCGACGACCGTAGCCGCCATACCCACGGCCGCCCCGGCTGGCAGCATGCCGCGATGCATGTCGATGACCGCGCCACCGTCGACGCCGTACACGCCGCGGTACTCGCCGGCGGGTGGACCGTCGTCCCCGCACCACGCGAGTACCCCGGCTACGCCGACGACTACTACGCCGTCTTCATCACCGACCCCGACGGAATCCGCTGGGAAATCGCCCACATCCCCACCCCCACACACTGATCCCACTCCGCCGCAACAGAACTCACCTCCAGCAGCCAGCAGCCCAGCTGTAGCGACGGCCACCCCGCGGCGTGCCGCTTTCCACCCGGGAGGCGGTCATGCGAACGAGTCGGCGGCCTCCGCATTCGAACTGCCTGAACTGCGTCGATGTCATGTGCCCCACCCGGAAGGCGCTCGCGATCAGTCTGCCGGCGCGAATTCGTCTCTGAGAGGGACCTGTCATTGCACTGCGGGAGTCAGTCTTCCGCTCGGGTTGGAGCATCAGCATCAGTCGGATACATGCATGCGTATCTGCCCGATCCTGCTGTCCCATCGCTGTTTCGCAGTCCCGGACAGCAGCGGCACGCATTTGGGGGCATATGCGACATCCGCGCCGCGACGCTTGGCCTCTTTGACACCCAGGATCGCGCGCAGGATCAGTGATGGTACGTCTTCGTGAAACGGAGAAAAGCCGTAGTCAGCCCTGGCCCTGATGGCCGCCGAAACTGCGACACTGACAAATAGATCCGGCGATATCGTCCGCCAGTCGAACCGTCGGATCAGCCGTGCTACCTCAATCGCATTCGGGAAGACATCCCGCTCCTGAGCGCTTGCCTGCGCTACCACGAACTGATCGCCGCGCAGCCGACACACGGCGCCGCCACGATCCTGGAAGTAGCCGCGTACTAGTTCGGCACATGTGTCCAGAACCCGGTCCCCCGTGGCGTCTCCGTACACCGCGTTGATTGCCAGCAGGCCATCGACGTCCACATAGGTTACTGCCTGCACGACCCAGTTGCCGCCATTCGGGGATCGCGACAACTCCTCCTGGATGTACATCGCGCACTCGACCTCGTCGAGTAGGGGCACTCGGCTGGCCCGTGCTGCTGTCCGCCGTAAGAGGCTGCCACCCGGCAGTTCCCGGTCCGGCGCTGCCTGACCGATATCTCGGCGTTGCAGTTGGCGTTCCTGCCGGGCGCGTAGCCGTAGCTCCTCCCATGGCTCCGGCCGAGTGGGCTTACGCCCCGAGTTCTTCTCCGCCTCCGCCTGCAGGAAGGCGACCAGAACTTGGAACTTGCGACGGTCCGACGGCACGGACCGTCCGGTGAACCAATCGCTGAGCGTCTGGGGCTTGAACAGCACTGGCGGTGATTGCTGGAGACCGTGCCGGACGATGCGCCCATTGTCGCTGAGTCCGGCCTTGTTTCGGAGCTCGTTCAATGCCCTAACAAGTACCACCTGGGCCTTGGATTGTTCTGGCACGCTCTCCCCGCTCTTCTGCCGATGCATCCGATGCGGATCCGCGCCGGATGCCAAAATTCTGCCCTCGGTCTGCGCTCTGAGCAGCGGAAACGGATTTCCCGACTTCCGGATTAGAGGGCCGGAGCGTCGCTCCTGTGACGGCTCGTGTGGCTCAGTGGTGATCGCGCCACCGTACGGCGGCGCGATCACCGAAGGAGGAATCATGCACCGTCGCAAAGTAATTCAGGCCCTGCGCGCAGTGGCACGGCACGCGGGAAACATTCTGATGCGAGGGATGGTGGCCGGCATCGGCGCCCTGATCGCCCATTTGATCAACCGATGGTTGGAAACGGGGTCGCTGTAGCGTGTTCCCTCGCGATCATCGGCATCATCTCGGCGCACGTTGGCTTGAGCGGGGATCCGACTGTGGCGGAGTGTCTTCCGCCCTACCGCTCTACTGGCCTGTCCCCTCATGCGGGCCGCAGCAGAGCCCAGCCCACTCATTCCGAACAGGCTCTGACCAGGGATAATGGCAGGTCCCTACCCCTGCGCTCAGGTTACCGGGCACGTGAACGCTTCGACCAGGCTTCAGCATCGCCATCCAGCTGGCGATACCTTCCGCGCCTCGCGCCGAAGGCGGTAGGTTTCCATGGTGACCACTCACGTTCGCAACACGCTGCGACCGACAGGGTTTCGCCACGTTCCCCGGTGAACCGGCCATCCGCCCGGCAACGCACGAGCTGTGGTCGGAGTGCGTGTACGTGCTGCGCCTATCGGGAAGCTGGATCAAAATCGGTCGCACCAGCGACCTAACGGCCCGCCTCGCTACCCACGAACGCGACTACTGGCAGCACCACGGCATGAGGGTGCTCGACTGGTGGCACAGCCGCGATCTGATGGCAGAGGCTGCCCGGCGGGCCGAAGGCGATTGCCACCGCTGGGCTGCCGGCCAGTGCGCCAGGGCGGCGATGCCGCCGATGATCTACCCCCAACGCCTGTCGCTGCGCTACCGATCGGGCGCGGTCCTGCGATCAGACACCGAGACATTTCTCGGCCCGGAGTACGAGCTGACCTGTGGTGTCGCCGAGGAGATCACCTCCCGCGCTCACCGAGGGGAGCCGATTTTGCTGCACTGGTGGCCTGGCATGAATCCTCTTGAGCTGCCTTAGGCGCGGCCGCGCCAAGCACGCGCCAGGGGCTGTTCGCGGTGCTCGGCACAGTCAAATTTCGACGTCGTCTATCGGGCGAGGGTGGCGTCGGTCTATGCGGGGCGGATCCAACCCGTATCGGTGGATCTGAGTGTCGATGTCGGCACTATGAGTTATCGGGCCGCGGTCAGCAGATCACCACACCCTGCTGGTGTGGACCGACAACAGGAACGCCGAGGTCACCTTCGAAAGCTGACTGCGGAGAAAGGAATTCGGTACGTGGGGCCGGGACTGTACAGGCCCGGCCCCACGCCGTAGGTTGCCTTGGCTAGCTATCGGCTCGGTCGCCTCCGGTAGCTGGGCTCTGTCGGTCGCTGATGGTTCGATACCTGCCGAGGCCGCGGTCGAGGACGGCCCTGATGTGTGGTTCCGGGGCCGTCCGTTCAGCTCAGCAGCTTCTCGTAGACCGCGCGGGTCTTGCCGGGCCCCTTGAAGTCGGTGATCACCGATACCTCGCCAATCGTGTGGTCACCGGCGACATTGGTGAACCCCAACATGATCCACGCAGTGTGAGCTGCGTGGTTGTCGGGTTCGGAGGTCAGATACAACCGTCGACAGCCCCGGCCGATGCCGTGGTCGGCAACCGAGGCGATCAACGCACGGGTGATGCCGCGGCGCCGGTAGTCGGGGTGGGTGATGACGTCCTGGAGATAGATGTCGGCGGGGTCGTCCTGGCTGCGGAACGCGATCACCGCGCCAGCGATCGCACCGTCGACGACCGCGAGCGGGCAGGTGGTGGAGAACAGGGTGGCATAGAGCCAGTAGTCCGAGCTGGTGCGCGGTGTGATGTAGGGGGCGCCGGTGCCCATCAGGTCGATGACCTCCCCGATGCGGGGCACCGACAGCGGTTCGATCCTCATTCCAGGATCGTGGCGGGGTCGCCACCGGTGTAGATGACGGCGTGCTCGTCCGGCTCGGGTGGGTCGAATCGGGCGAAGAAGTCGTCGAGTGCTTCCGGAGTGACTTCCAGGGCGTTGGCGTCCTCGCGCTGGTTGCGCTCGTCGAGGCGGCGCAGCAACTCGTCCTTGTCCACGGGCAGGTACACCAAAAGAGCTTCGGCGCTGAGGGATTCGGCGAACTCGCGCCAGGCGTCGCGGTCTGGTCGCAGCCACAACCCGTGATCGAGCACTACATCGTGACCCGCGGCGATCTCGGCGGCGAGCTGGTTGCGGATGTCGTCGACGACGGGGCGTTCTTTCTCGAAGTAGGTGTCATGGGGGTAGTCGACGCCGTAGCGGCCGTGCCGGCGGAAGACTTCCTCGTCGACCGAGAGCCGGGTGAAGCCCTCGTCCGCGAGGGCCTTGGCGAGCACCGTCTTGCCGGAGCCGGTGATGCCGCACAACAAAATGACCCGTGACCGGTGCATTCGGATGATCACTCCTTGCTCGTCGGTGTCGGTGGCCGCCATTCGACCAGGATGTTACGGGCCTGCACCACCCAATTTTCAGGCAGCTGGGCCAGGGTGGCAGGCCGGTAAGCCGGGCGTGGATCGGTGGGGTCGAGGCGGCCGTGGTGGCGGCCGACGTGATCGATCAGCCGGGCGGCTTCCGACCGCACTGCGGGGGTGTGTTCGATCCATTCGCCGCTGCCGAAGCGGGTCACCCGCTGGCGCAGATCGGCCAGCACACCGCGCCTCCATTTGAAGTGGTGCACGCACACCAGCCGATCCGGATCCGGCCGATATCCGGGGGCACGGTGATTGCCCGAGGCCACCACGACATCGGAGCGCACCGCCACGATCTTGCGGGGATCACCACCGAGCAGCCGGTGGGTCAGGTGCCCGCCGAGCGGAAACACCTGATCCAGGTCGATGCCGACAGTGATCGGCGGCAGTGCGCCATCGCAGGTGATGCGGTCGAACAGCAGACCGCCGACCACTGGGCGCCCGCCGGTGTCGGCGGCGATGATCGCGTCGTCGACGCCGCCGGGGAATTGGTGGAATTCGTCGGCGTCGGCGAGCAGGTGCCAGCCGGGGCCGGCCAGGGTGCGCAGCCGTTCGCGCAGCTCGGTGTTGGTGTGCTCGTGCCACGGGCCGGTGCTGGTCAGGGCCGGTCCGATGCCGAGATCGGCGGCGGTGCCCAGCAACGTGTCCCGATGGCGCGGGCGGACCTGGTCGGGGAAGTGGAATGCGATCAGGAACCGCTCGACGCCGATCCCTCGATAGTGGCTGGTCCAGGCGGTGAGCAGGCCAGGTTCGACGGGCCCGATCACCGCAATCACCGGCGGCGTCACCGCCGGGCCTCCGACAGCCGGCGATAGGTGCCGACCAGGAAGTCCGCCTGTTCGCTCGGGGTGGCCATGCCCAGGGACTTGCCCGCCGAGGCCGGTGGGCGCGGCATCCGTTCGTCGCTGAGGCCGTCCAGCGCCATGGCCAGGCTGACCGGGGATCCGGCGGGGAACACCCGCACCCAGTCATGGCCGATGAGCTGGCGGGTCAGGTCCGGGTCGTGGTCGGAGACGATCAGCGGCACGCCGAGGCGGGCGGCGCCGAGGACCAGCCCGGATTCCTTGCCGACGCCGCGATGGCGGATCACCAGGCTGGCATCGGCCGCCGCGTACACCAGCCGCAGGATCTGTTCGGGGACCGGGCCGGGCTCCACACACAACCGGACCAGGGGAAGGCCCCGCCACCGGTCGAGGATCTGCTGGTCGATCAGGTGCCCGGTGACCAGCAGATGCAGCGGCTTACCGAGGCGGGTCAGCGCCGCGTCCAAGGTGGCGATGTCCTTGTGCGGCCACCAGCCGCCGACCAGGCACACCACCGTCGCATCCGCCGGAATCCCGAAAACATCTCGGGCGCCGTCGATCTCCGCGTTGGTCAACCGCTGCCCGTCGTCGACAGCATAGGTCCGCACCGCGGTCGCCAGCACCGGGAACCGGGTACGCAGCTGCCGCGCCACGGCCTCGGTGGGACACACAAGCCCAACCGCGCCAGCGCGGCGGCGAAATAGCTTGCCAAGCAGCCGTAACGGCAGGTCTTCGGTGGTGGTGACCTCGTGTACGAACCGCAGGTGCGCGACACCGCCCAACGCTGCGGCAAGAAGGTGCAGGCCCTCGCTGGCTGTCAGGATCACCACCGCACACCCGGATCCGCCCTCGTGGCGGGCGGTGCGCAGGCAGGCGCCCTCGACCAGGCAACGCCGGAGCAGTTCGATCTGGTGCGGGAGGCGGCGCAGCCGGTCCGGCCACCATCGCGGGCCCAGCACCGCGCCGCTGCCGATGGCCAGCACCCGCGCCACAGCCGCACTACCGGCCAGCAGATGCGCAGCCGGGCCGCACCGCCGCGCCGGGGTCACGATGAGGCTGTCCGGCCCGGCGGCGGCCAGCGCGTGCAGAGTGTGCTGATAGTGGCCGCCGACCCGATCCGCGTAGGGTTCGATCAGCACCAATCGTGTTGCGGGGCCGCTCATCCGGCAATCACCCGCTCGCCGTAGGAGCTGGTGAACCGGTGGTGCAGCCACACCGGATCGTTGAGCTGGGTGAACCGGTCCGGGGCACGGCCGGCGTCGTGCGCGAACGCGATACCGTCGCGGGCGCCGAGTGCGGCGTAGGAGGCGAACTCGCCGGTGCGGGCCGACCGCCAGGCGGCGATCTTCGCCCGCGCGGACACGTCGTCCATGCCGTACTCGCTGCCGCGGGCGAGCATCGCGCACTCGCGGAACCCGGCACGCCAGGCGTGATACGGGCTCTGATTGAACCGGGTCACCCCCGCGGTTGCTTCGACGAATTCGACGCGGCCGGGCAGGGCGGCCAGGACATCGACCGCGTCTCCGAGCTGCCGCAACGCCTCGGCGCGGATCAGCTTCAGCCCGCCGTAGCCGTAGGACAGGCCGTTGAGCGGGTTGCGGGCCCGCCAGACACGCATCGACACACCCTCGGCGAGGGGTTCGACTGCGGCAGCGCCGAATTCGTGGTCGATGGCGAAGTCGCCGTCTGCGAGGAAGAACTGCGCGGTGTCGGTGAGTTCGGCGGTGAGCCGGTAGGCACGGCGCATCGGCCGCACCCCGTGCAGGCGTTTCACTGTGCCGCCGAACACCCGCGCCAGCCGCGAGTGCAGCAGGTCGGCGAGCGGTTCGTCATAGGACAGCTGAATCACGTCGAAACCGGTCATCGCGAGATCGCCTCCCAGTACGCGGCGGCGACGGCGGCCGGTGTCAGGCAGGTGGTGGCGGCGTGGGCGCGTTTGGCGTGCAGCCGGTAGAACTCCTCGTCACCGGCCAGCCGGCGCACGATGTCGATCGCCACGTCGAGGCTGTCGAACAGCAGTTCCTCGTCGATGTGCTCGGCGAACCAGCCCATCCGGGGCGCGATCACCGGCAGCCCCATGGCCTGGCAGTCGATCACGCTCATCGACCACGGACAGCCCGCCCGCAACGGCGCGATCCCAAATTGCGCGCTCGCCAACAGTTCCCGGTACCGGGTCCGGTCGCCGCCGTCGGACACGACGTGCACGCTGGGCAGGGCGGCGAGCTGGGCGCGGTGAAATTCCGGGCTCGAATCCAGGGCGACCCGCGCCGCGCTGCGGTCACCGAACAGGTCGGTCACCCGAAGCTGCACGCTGGTCTCAGCGGTGAGGCGGGAGGTCAGCTCGGCGAATCGTGCAGTGCCGTAGTGCCGGTACAGTCGATGGTTGTAGACCCCGACCAGCGATGCGCCCCAGTCGATTTCGGCCTCGGCAGGGTCGCGGACGAGGCGTTCGTCCCGGGGCGGCGGCACCACGGCGAGCCGCTCGCCCAGGTCGAGGCCGTGGCGTTCGGCGACCGCGAGTGTCCATGCCGAAGCGGCGGCGGAGTGCACCAGCACCCGGTCACACGCGGCCAGTCCGGCGCAGAACGCCAGCAGCACTGCCGGGCCGAGCCCGGCATCGTCCAGCGATGGATCCAGGTGCATCGCACCGAGGTCGGTCACCGAAACGGCAGATAGTGGCAGTAGCCGGCCACCAGCGCGGTGAGGCCGGTCTCGAGCAGGGCCGCGCGCACCGCGGGTGCCTGCTCGATCTGGTTGACCACCACCACATCCGGGCGAGCACTGCCCACGATCGCCGCCAGCTGCGCGGCATCGGCGCCGAACCGGGCCCGGTACTTCGTGCCCGGCAGCGCGGTGCGCTCGAACCACACGCGCTCATCGGAGACCCGCGCCCGGGCGGCGAAGGTGATATCCGCGCCGAGATCAGTCAACGCGGGCAACAGCAGTTCGGCGACGGTGAAACCCGAATCGGCGCTCAGCCGGTCAGGATTGGAGATATTGAGCAGATACAGCAACCGCATCATGTCCTCCACCAGGTGCGAAAAGGCCGTGGCAGCCGATCGCTGCCGCCGGGCCGGGGAACCCAGGAAAACGCTGGTGGGACACGTGAGGGAATGGTGAACTGAACTCATTCACGATTCACTCAACTCACGCACGCGGGGGGACGAAAAATCTTGAAGACACCGCAGCTCAAGGCCGCCCAGCAGGCGGCCGAGGCGTTCGCCGCCGAAGTCGCCTACTGGCGCGAGAACGCCGGCCTGGGCAAGAAAGCGCTGGCAGTGAAGATGGGGTTCGACCCGTCCTACGTCAGCCACATCGAGGCCGGACGGCACAAACCGACCGAGGACTTCGCCCGCAAGGCCGACGCCGCCCTCAACTCCGGAGACGCGATCTGGCGGCGCTGGCGCGACTTCGAGGCCGCCCGCGCCCACGGCGCCGGCGAGCACGCCGTGCCACTGCCGCCGCGGCTGGACCCGGCATTGGCCGCCGCAGCGCTGGTGTGCGAGCACGACGCCGCCCGCCTGGACTACGACGGAGCCACCTACCGGCTGGGAATGCGGCGGCTGTTGCGCAACACCGGCACCGAACCGATCACCCGCTACCTCATCCGCATCGCGGTCGACCGCTACCCCGGCGAGCCCGACCAATCCCGCGCCCACTACCGGCAACACCCCCTGACCTGGGATGAACTCGCACTCACGGCCACCTGCCGCGGCGAGCCGATGCGCTGGGAGATCAAACACGACCTCGATGCATTCAAGGAAGCGTGGCTGCTGTTCGAAAACACCGGCGGCCGCTTCCCGCTGTATCCGGGCGAGAGTGTCTGGATCGAATACGGGTACAGCATCGGCGAGAACAAATGGGGCCGCTGGTTCCAGCGCGCCGTCCGGCTACCCACCGCCCGCCTGGAGGTGCAGATGGCATTCCCCGCCGCCCTGGACCCAGTGGTGTGGGGCATCGAAACCTCCCCGACCGCCGACGCCCGCCCAATCGCGACCCCACCAGCCCGCACCAACGACAATGAGGCAGCAGTGTTCACCTGGAACACGACCAGCCCGCCACTGCACACCCGCTACCGCATGGAATGGCGGTTCCGTTCACACCCAGAAAACCACTGAGCAGAAGGGAATTCGACCGTGATCGAGACCACACCATCCCAGACCATGACCGAACTGGGCTGCGGCGATGCCCATGCCCTTGGCGAAGGGGTGCACGCGGGCGACGCGCTCCATGGCGGCGAACAG
>NZ_LZML01000058.1:0-72991 GCF_001665695.1 Nocardia sp. 852002-51101_SCH5132738
TCTTCCACGCCCCGGGCCACGATCAGCGTCGTTTCCTGGATCTGTTCGCACGCGACCTCGCCCCGCGCCTGCGCGCACTCTGAGCCTTCCCGCGCGTCCGCTCCCTCGGATGTCACGCTCGGGCGGCCGAGCGTGACATCCGTACGTTCCGGGCCGGTACGGTGCGGAGCCGCCCGCTGTGTGTCCGTTCCGCCTGGTCCGTCCGTCCCTCGCAGGCCGGTCGGACTCGGTAGGGTGCTCACGGCGAGGAGGAGTAATGCTGTATTCGGGGGAGTTGTTCGCGGGCTACCGGATCGAACGGGTGCTCGGCGCTGGTGGAATGGGTGAGGTCTACGTCGCCCGGCACCCGCGGTTACCGCGATCGGACGCGGTGAAGGTACTACCGGCCCAGTACGCGGCCGACCCGGAGTACCGGGCGCGGTTCGAGCGGGAGGCCGATCTGGCGGCGAGTCTGTCACATCCGGCGATCGTGAAGGTGTACGACCGCGGCGAGTACGAGGGCCGGCTGTGGATCGCGATGGAATTGGTCGACGGCGTCGATGTCGCCCAGCGACTGGCCGCCACCGGGCCGTTCGGGATCGATGAGGTGATCCGGATCGCGGAAACCGTTGCGGGAGCACTGGATCGCGCGAATGCGCAGGGTTTGATGCACCGGGACGTGAAACCGGCGAACATCCTGCTGAGCCGGGACGGTGACGTGCTGCTCACCGATTTCGGCATCGCCCGGCAGGCCGCCGCGGGTGCCTCCGATCTGACCGGAACCGGGGTCATGATCGGCACCCTGAACTATGCGTCGCCGGAGCAACTGAGCGCGCAACCGCTGGACGGACGCAGCGATCAGTATTCCTTGGCCTGCACCGTCTTTCACGTGCTCACAGGCGACGCGCCGTTCGCGGACGCCAATCCCGTCGTGGTCGTCACGCGGCATGCCACGGCCACGCCACCGAGCGTGCGGACGGCGCGTCCGCACCTGCATCCGGACGTGGACGCGGTCCTCGCGCGGGCGATGGCGAAGCGACCGGAGGCACGGTTCGCCTCGTCGTCGGAGTTCGCGGCGGCGCTGGGTGCGGCCTTGCGGGCCGACACTGCCGGCCCGCCGCCGGGCGATCCGCAGGCGGCGATCGCGACCGTGCTCGCGGGACAGCACGTACCGTCGCGGGGCCGGTCGGAAGCACAGACCGAATCACCGACGGTGCTACCGCGAACCGGTGCACCGTCGAGTGGAATCCGGTGGGGCGCAGGTATCGCGGTCCTGATCGTGATCGCAATCGTGACGGTTTTCGTGGTGCGGTCGGCCGGCTCCGATGAGGTCGGTCCGACCGATGCCGCCCGGGCGCTAACCCGGATCTCGGTCACTCCGCAGAGCCCGGATCTGAGTGCCGAACCCACCGGGAAGCGGTGGTCGGCCGACGGCTCGGAGCTCCCGATCGGCGGCACGGACAAGGTGGTGCTCTACAACGGCACCGAGAAACTCGACATCATCGATGTGGAGTCGGGTGCGCTGTTGCACAGCGTCGGTGTGGGTTACATCTCCTACGCCGAGTGCGTGTTCACGGCCTCGGGCCGCTACGCCGGCTGCCGTACGGAGGCCGGGGACAGCGCCGCCGGAACCCGGGACGTGAATTCGGATTCGTACGCGACGCTGCTCATCGATACGCAGGCGGGCGTGATCTCCGGCCGCCTGCCGGCCGCCACCGAAATCGTCTCCGCAGGCGAAACCTTCGCCACGTTCGAACCCGAGCGCGAAGGGGCCGGGACGGGTTCGGTCATCGCCGCGGACGTCAGCGGCAAGGTGCTCTGGCAGGCCGACGACATTCAGCCGGGCCTGGTCCACGGTTCCGGTGTGCTGTCGCTGCAGAAGAATCCCGTGTCCGGTGATCCGTTCTCGAAGGCCGGTTTCGAATTGCGGAATATCGAAACCGGGAAGGTCGTGTATCAGGTGGCTCCGGACCACGTTCAGCCGAATACGGTGTGGGCTCCGGATTGGCTGGCGTACTCCGGCGGATTCGCGATCGGTGCGGACTTCTTCGCTCTCGACGGAACGAAGCGCGCCGGTGCCGGTCCCGGCTGGCGGGTCGTGGCGAGCCAGCCGTATGCCACCCAGGGTGACGATCCGGCGCCGAACGGCAACGACAAGCGCTACGCCGAACCGGACACGGCCCCGGCGCTGCCGGTGATGACGAACCGCGGCATGCTCGCCGCCTTCGATCCCGCGACCGGGTCCATGCTCTGGTCCAGGCAACTGCCGAAGGAAGCGAGTTACGGCCACGGTGTGTCCGTCGCCGGAATCGGCAGCAAAATTCTGATTCGCTGGGACACCACCACGAAATCCGGCTCCGACTACCTCGAGAACAGATACAAGCTCGCCTACGCCTGGTTCGACGCGTACACGGCCGAGGGCGGTGTACTGCCGGACAACCAGGTCCCCTGGGCCACCGATGGATCAAGGGTGGTCACCGTCGCGCGTGGCGGTCAGGGCGGCATCACCGTCGTCGCGGCCGGAACGAATCGGCAACCGGTGTGGTCACTCGACTTCGGCAGCAGCCCGATCCGGACCTTCGCAGGGCGGGCCTATCTGTCCCACAGCCGGATCGTGTGAACACTCACGCCCGGGTCAGGGCGAACAGGCGCAGATCGCGCGTCGTGCGGCTGCGGTAGGCGGCATAGGCTTCGGTCGTCTCCACGAACCGGTCGAAGATCCGCTGCTTACGCTCCGGATCCTCGATCAGCTGTGCGCGCACCGGAATGCTCTGTCCCGCAAGGGTTACGGTCGCCTCGGGGTCTGCCAGCAGGTTGGCGGTCCACGCCGGATGGCTGGACTGACCGAAGTTGCTGCCGATCACGTACAGCGTGTCGCCGTCGTGGACGTACAACAGCGGGGAGGTGCGGGGCTGCCCGGACTTGCGGCCGGTGGTGGTGAGCAGGACGATCGGCGCGCCGATCGGTCCGAGCACGGTGTAGCGAGCGCCGGTGCGCTGCAACACCTTTCGGTCCAGCGGGGTGAGGGTGCGGACCACCCGCGAACCGAACTTCGTCGCGGCGAACGCGCTCGCGGTGCGTCCGAGCAGACCGGTCCGCGAACCCCACTGCCGATCCGGAAACTGTGCCGTCATGGACAGTGATCCTAAGGCTCCGGCCGCAGTCGCGAGGGCGGGTGAGAGCGTTTACCGCCGGATCGCGGCCGCGAATTCGTAGCCCCGGCGCCAGTCGCCGTCGCGCGGCGCGGTGAGCAGGTGTTCCACACCCGCCTCGGCATAGGCGTCGAACAGTGCTCGGGCTTCGCCGAGTTCGGCGGGTAGCGGCGTGACGACTGAGACAGTCGGTGTGTTCCGGCCGAATTCCGCGGCGAATTCGGTCACTTCCTTTGTGGCAGTGGCTACTTCCTGCGGCGCGAGGCCGATCGCGAGCCAGCCGTCGGCGAATTCGGCCGCCCCGCGCCGGGCACGCGGACCGTCGCCGGCCACCAGAATCGGCGGAACTTTCGCACCGGGTGCGAGCGTGACCTCGGTGCCGTCCGGCAGGACGGCGGGCCGGCCCGCGATCAGGTCGGGCAGTACGCGCAGATTCTCGTCGGTGCGCCGGCCCCGGTCGGCGAACGACAGCCCGGCCGCTCGCCAGCCGATATCGCCGTGGGCGGGATTGCCGGTGCCGACACCCAGCAGGAGCCGATCCGAGGACACGTACTGCAGCGCGCCGATCTGCTTGGCCGCCCACGCGGCCGGGCGCAGTGCGAGCAGCAGCACGCCGTAGCCGATCCGAATCCGTTCGGTCACCGCCGCCGCGGTCGCCAGCGTGACCGAACTCTCCAGAATCGGCGCGCTGGCCACGAGGTGGTCGGTCGACCACACCGAATCGAGCCCGGCCTCCTCGGCGAACCGCGCCGCGGCGCCGACATCGCCGAGGATCGGCTGCTGGGGATCGGGAGTGGAGGTGGGGAGGAAGGTTCCGAGTTGCATGAGACGAGACTATGGGCTGATCGTGAGCCGTTGAATGGTCGAGAAGCGCACGAGTATGTCCGTAACACTCATCGAGCCCGCTTGCAGAACCGGTCCACAGTCAGCCGAATGTGATTTCACCGGCACCGCCCGTGCGGACGACCGCGGGCGCGGATCCCCTCACTAAGCTCGGGACCATGGCCGAACCCGCACCCTCCATCGTGTTCATCGCGTCACTGGAAGGTGACACCGGCAAATCCACCGTGGCGCTGGGCATGTTGCAGATGCTCTCGGCGACGACGCCGCGGGTGGGCGTCTTCCGGCCGATCACCCGGTCCAACCGAGGCCGCGACTACATTCTCGAGCTGCTGCTCGAACACTGCACCGCCGATATCGACTACGACCAGGCGGTCGGGGTGACCTACGAGCAGGTGCACGCCGATCCCGACGCCGCGATCAGTGAGATCGTGATGCGCTTCCACGAGGTCGCCAAGGTCTGCGACGCCGTGGTGGTGGTCGGCAGCGACTACACCGATGTCGCCGGGCCCAGCGAACTGCGCTACAACGCCCGGATCGCGGTCAACCTCGGCGCGCCGGTCCTGCTGGTGCTGCGCGGGGCCGGTCGCAGCCCCGAGGAGGTCGTGCAGGTCGCCCGGGTCTGCGAGGCCGAACTCGAACACGAGCACGCGCAGCTCATGGCGATCATCGTCAACCGCTGCGATCCCGAGCGGCTCGAGGACGTGCGGAAGGCGATGGGGGTGCTGCCCTGTCCGTCGTGGACGATGCCGGAGGTGCCGCTGCTGACCGCGCCGACCATGAACGAACTCTGCGAGGCCATCGACGGCACCGTCTACTCGGGCGATCCGGAACTGCTGCAGCGCGAGGCGCTGAAGGTGATGGTCGGCGGGATGACCGCCGAGCACATTCTCGAGCGGCTCAGCGACGGCGTCGCGGTGATCGTGCCGGGCGACCGCTCCGACGTCCTGCTGTCGCTGGTGAACGCGCACGAGGCGGAGGGATTTCCGTCGCTGTCGGGCATCATCATGAACGGTGGCATGTTGCCGGATCCGGCGATCGCGCGCCTGATGGAGGGCCTCAAGCCGAAACTGCCCATCCTCACCACGCAACTGGGCACATTCGACACCGCCAGCGCCGCCGCCCACACCCGCGGGCGGGTCTCGCTCAGCAGTATGCGCAAGGTCGACACCGCGCTGGCGCTGATGGAGCAGCGGGTGGACAGCCGGAAGCTGCTGGATCTCATCGAAGTTCCGGTGCCGTCGGTGGTCACACCGCAGATGTTCGAATATCAGCTGGTGGAACGAGCTCGTGCCGATCCGCGCCGGATCGTGTTGCCGGAGGGCGACGACGATCGCATCCTGCGGGCGGCCGGCCGCGTGCTGCAACGCAAGATCGCGGAGCTGACCATCCTCGGTGACGAGGCCACCGTGCGTGCCCGTGCGGCCGAACTCGGCGTCGATATCGAGGCCGCCCAGGTACTCGATCCGCGGACCAGCGAGTTGCGCGCGGAGTTCGCCGAAGAGTTCGCGCGGCTGCGCGCGCACAAGGGAATGACGGTCGAGCGGGCCCGCGAATACATGGCCGACATCTCGTATTTCGGCACCATGATGGTGCACCGGGGCATCGCCGACGGCATGGTCTCCGGCGCCGCGCACACCACCGCGCATACGATTCGGCCCTCGTTCGAGATCATCAAGACCGAACCCGGCGTCTCGACGGTGTCGAGTGTGTTCCTGATGTGCCTGGCCGATCGGGTGCTGGCCTACGGTGACTGCGCGGTGGTGCCGGATCCGACCTCCGAACAGCTCTCCGATATCGCGATCTCCTCCGCCCGCACCGCGCAGCAGTTCGGGATCGAGCCCCGGGTGGCGATGCTGTCGTATTCGACGGGCGAGTCCGGTTCGGGTGCCGATGTCGACAAGGTCAGGGCCGCAACCGAACTCGTGCACCGGCGCGCGCCGCAGCTGCCGGTGGAGGGGCCGATCCAGTACGACGCCGCGATCGAACCGACGGTCGCCAGCGCCAAACTCCCGCATTCCGATGTCGCCGGGCGCGCGACGGTGTTCATCTTCCCGGACCTCAATACCGGTAACAACACCTACAAGGCCGTGCAGCGCAGCGCGGGCGCGGTGGCGATCGGACCGGTGCTCCAGGGATTACGCAAACCGGTCAACGACCTGTCGCGCGGCGCCCTGGTGGCCGACATCGTGAACACTGTGGCTATTACGGCGATTCAGGCGCAGCAGCAGGAGGCACGGTGAGCGACCATCGCGCAGCGGCTCGCTGTGCCGACCGGGTGCGGGTGGCCCGCAGGACACAGGAGGCGCGGGGCTGATGCAGGTATTGGTGATCAATTCGGGGTCGTCGTCGATCAAATATCAACTGCTGGACCCGGTTTCGGCGCATGTGGCGGCGTCCGGGCTGGTGTCGCGCATCGGGGAGCCGGTATCCGAGGACGAGGTCACCGTCGAACATCACAGTGACGGAAAGAATTTCGAGCACACCGGCCAGATCTCCGATCACGCCGCCGGGCTGCGGGTGGTGTTCGACCTGTTCGCCCGCAGCGGTCACGATCTGAGTGGCGAGGGGCTCTCGGCGGTCGGACATCGGGTCGTGCACGGTGGCGAGGTCTTCTACGAACCGACCCTGATCACCGATGCCGTGGTGGAATCCATCGACAAACTCTCCACCCTGGCGCCACTGCACAATCCGGCCAACGTCACCGGTATCCGTTCCGCGCGTGCCCTGCTGCCCGATCTCCCGCAGGTCGCGGTCTTCGACACCGCCTTCTTCCACGGACTGCCCGACGCCGCGAAGACCTATGCCATCGACGCCGGTGTCGCCGCCGCGCACGGTGTCCGGCGCTACGGGTTTCACGGCACCTCGCACGAGTACGTGTCCGGGCGGGTGTCCGAACTGCTCGGCGGCGACCCGTCCGAGCACAACCAGATCGTCCTGCATCTGGGCAACGGCGCCTCGGCCTCGGCGATTCGCGGCGGCCGGGCCGTGGACACCAGCATGGGACTGACGCCGCTGGAGGGACTGGTGATGGGCACCCGGTCCGGCGATATCGATCCGGGTATTCCGCTGCACTTGGCGCGGACCGCGGGGCTGGACATCGACGGCATCGACGAACTGCTCAACCGCCGCTCCGGCATCAAGGGGTTGTCCGGGGTCAACGACTTCCGGCAGTTGTTCGGGCTGATCGAATCCGGCGATGCCGCGGCGCGTTTGGCGTATGACGTCTACGTGCATCGGTTGCGCCATTACATCGGCGCCTATCTGGTGGATCTGGGCCGGGTCGACGCGATCACCTTCACCGCCGGAGTCGGGGAGAACAACGCGCAGGTGCGCGCCGACGCGCTGGCCGGGCTGGAACGCTTCGGCATCGCGGTGGATCCGGTGCGCAACACCGCGAAAGATCGTACGGCGCGCCGTATTTCGCCTGGGGACGCGGAGGTGGCCGTGCTGGTGGTGCCGACCGACGAGGAACTGGCCATCGCCCGCGCGGCGGTCGCGCTGGTGGGCTGAACGGGGCTCAGAACCAGCTCTTGGCGCGAATCGCGTTCGCCAGATCCACCAGCGCGTACCGGTGCGTCCGGCCGGGGGCGGTGCGGGCCAGTGCGCGCAGGCCCGATTCGATCCCCCGCCGCAGCCCGCGTTCGGTGAACGGTTGTCCGAGCAGGGTGCGGTCGGACGCCTGAGGGCGGTTCCCGGCCTGCAACCACGCCAGAGCGGTGCCGAGCACCAGGACCCGCAGCTGCGCGACCCGGCGTTCCGCGGCGGGCAGCGCCTGCAACCGCGCCGCGGCGACGTGCAGGGTCGACTCCGCCGGCCGATCGGTGCCGACGTGCGCCTGCCGGCGATCGCCGCCGCCTTCGGACTCCGTGCCGCCGGGCTCGGTGGGGTGTCCGGTGAGGAGTAACAGGACCGCGGTCAGCCGCGCCTCGGTGTAGTGGCGGGAGGCGGAGGGGACCTCGTCCAGGGCCGCCACCGCCGCGGTGACCCGGCCGTCGGCGGCCAATTGCCGGGCGAGCCCGAAGGCCGCGCTGACCACGCCGCGGTCGGTCCGCCACACCGTCGCGTAGAACTTCTCGGCGCAGTGCCGCCACTGCGCGGGGTCCGGCGAATCCCACTGTTGCAGAACCAGTTCCGCGGTCGCGGCGATGGCGAGTTTGGGTGCGATCTCACCGGGCAGCGCGCACAGCACCGCGTCGAAACAGTCGTAGGCGCGTTCGTAATCCTGCTCGCGCAACGCGATCAGGCCCTGGAACCAGTCGGTGCGCCAATCCTGTACGCCCAGGTGACCGAGCAGCTCGCGGGCCGCGGCCGGCTGGTCGAGATCGAGGTGGATGCGCACCTCGGCCAGGGTGGCCTCGGTGGCGAAACTGTCCGGCGCGCCACCCGGCGCGGTCTCGGCTCGGCGCCGCGCGGCCCGCACCGCGTCGAGGGCATGCTCCGGTTCGGAATGCACGGTCCCGGCCAGCAGCGCGGCCGAGGGATCGGCCGGATCGATCAGCGGCACCGGCAGGGCGGCGGCGATATCGCGGGCCGCGAGACTCTTGTCGCGGACCACGCCGTCGGCGTAGACGTCGGTCTGCCCGATCAGCTCGTCGGTGCCGAAACTGGTACGCGGCGGGCTGAACAGCGTCGAGAGCTGCGGATGTTCGGTACCGGTGTCGGTGGCCAGGATTTCGCGCAGCACACCCGCGAGCTGTGTGGTCATCACCCGGGCCGAGGGGAAACGGCGGTCCGGATCGGGATCGGTCGCGGTCAGCAACAGCCGATGCAGGAATTCGTACCGAGCCAGCACCGGTTCGATGTCCGGATGCGGGATGCCGTCGGTGTAGCGGCCGGCGACCATCGGGATGTTCACGGTCAGCACCGCCAGGGTCCGGCCGACCGTGTAGATGTCGGTGGCCGCCGTGGGGCCGGTGGTGGCGATCTCGGGCGCCTGGAAACCCTTGGTGCCGTAGAGATTTCCATACGAGTCGAAGGGAGCCGTCGCGCCCAGGTCGATCAGTTTCACCTGGTCCTCGGTGACCATGATGTTGTCGGGCTTGAGGTCGTTGTAGGCCAGCTCGAGCGCGTGCAGATATTCCAGCGCGGGCAGGATCTCCAGGATGTAGGCGATCGCCTCGGGCACCGGCATCCGCTCCGGCCGCGGATGTGTGTCGAGCAGATCGCGCAGCGAACGTCCGCCCACGTACTCCATGACGATGTAGCCGATCGGCGAGCCGCCGGGCCCCGGATGTTCGACGAAGTTGTGAATCTTGACGATGCTCGGATGGGCCAGTTCGGCCAGATATTGCCGTTCGGCGACGGCGACCGCCTGGGCCTCGGCATCGCCGCCGTGCAGCAGGCCCTTCAACACCACCCAGCGGTCGCTGACATTGCGATCGATCGCGAGATAGATCCAGCCGAGTCCGCCGTGCGCGATACAGCCCTGGATCTCGTACTGTCCGGCGACGCGATCGCCGGCACGCAGATAGGGGCGGAAATCGTAAGGGGCGCCGCAGTTGTCGCAGATTCCGACGGCAGTGGCGGCGTGGGCAGGCGTCGTGCGCCCGACCGGCCGGCCGCAGCGCCAGCAGTACCGCCGCCCCTCGGCCACCACCGGATCGGCGAGGACGGCCACCATCGGATCCATCTGCGGCACAGTGGGAATCGGCACCAGGCCGGCGCCCAGGCGGCGCACGGTCGGGCGGGAGCGGACCGTGCGCCCGCTGCGCCCGGTGGGGCGACTCGGCTCGCTCGCATACGACGAGGTGTCGGGACCTCCGGTGCCGGTCGCGGCGGCAGCGGTGTCGGGGCCGGTGAAAGGCGTTGCGGCCGTGGACGCGTCGGCGCGCTGCGTGCCGGGGATGTTTTCTGTCCCGGTGGTGCGCTGGACTTCCGGGGTGCGTTCGGGCCCTGGGGTGCGTTGCGTGCCGGGGGTGTTCCGCGGCCCTGGGGGGTGCTGAGTTGCCGGGGTGCGCTGGGGCTCGGGAATGTGCCGGGTCCGGGGGTGGTGCCGTGACCCGGGAGTTCGCTGGGTCGGCGGCGGTTCCGGGGCACGGCGGGGCTGCGGTGTCGTCGGATTGTCGCCGGTATCCGGGGTGGAGGTGAGCGACGTCGGCGGGGGATCGGATTCGGAGAATGCGTGGTGTTCGGACATCGATCAGTCCCGATAGGTCGGTTCCGGCGGTCCGGCCGCGGGACCCAGCGCGGGCGCCAGCCAATGCTGATAGAGCCGATCCCAGGTCCCGTCGGTGCGCAACCGCTGCAGGGTGGCATTCACGAATCGGACCATATCGTCGTTCCCCTTCGGCACGCCGACGCCGTAGGGTTCGTCGCTGAGGGCGGGACCGACCACCTCGGCGTAGGGATCCTGCGCCGCCAGCCCGGCGAGCAGCGCGTCGTCGGTGCTGACCGCGTCGACCTGGCGCTGCTGCAACACCACCAGGCAGTCCGCCCAGGTCGGGACCGTCATGATCGCGGCCGTCGGCTGGATGTGCCGAATCCGGTCGAGGGAGGTGGTGCCGCCCACCGCGCATACGCGTTTGCCGGCCAGATCCGCCATCGAGCCGATGCCGGAGCCCTTCACGGCCAGCACGCGCTGATGCGACATCAGATACGCGGTGGAGAAGTCCACGCGCTGACGTCGATCGCAGGTGATGGTCATGGTCTTCACCACGACGTCGACGCTGTGATCCTGCAGTGCCCGTTCGCGATCCGCCGAGCCGAGGATCCGGTATTCGATGCGGCGCGGATCGCCGAACAGATCGCGCGCGATCTCGGCGGCGACGTCGACGTCGAATCCGGCCAGGGTGCCGCTGATCGGATCGCGGAAGCTGAACAGATTGCTGCCCGGGTCAAGGCCGACCAGCAGGCGCCCGCGCGCGCGGACGGCGTCGAGGGCCGGTCCGTGGTCGGCGCCGGGACGCAGGCTGGCGGTGGGATTGCCGCATTGTGGTTCGAGATCGGATGCGGGGGCCGACTGCGGTTGTGTCACAACGGCATTGGCGGGCAGTGGCGGTTCGGTGTAATTGCCGCTGCCGCCGGTGCGCGGGGTGGCCGGCGCACCGCCGCAGCCCCCGGCCAGCAGAGCCGATGCCGCCAATGCCGCTGCCGCGACCCGCCTCGCCCTCATCGGTACTCCCTCAAACGCGGCCACAACCCGGCCACCACGAACACCGCCGCCAGCGCGGCCAGCGTGAGTGCGCCCGGCGCCAGGAAATCCAGCGCACGCGCGGCATCGGATATCTCCCCGCGCAACGTATTTCGGGTTTCCCCCATGCCGGCGGCGAGCGCGGTGTCGAGGGTGTCGACGGCGGCGCTGGCCTGCGCCGGGTCCGCGCCGATCGCCACCACGGTGGCCGCCGGGAAATCGCCGCGGCCCAGCGCGTCGTTCATCCGCTGATGTGCCGAGCGCCAACGGCCCAGTGCCGCATGCGCATTGCGCACATCGTCGGCCCCCGGTGCGTCGCCGGGATAGTGGGTGAGCAGATCGTCGAGCCGCGCGGTGGCCGTGTCGTAGGTGTGGTCGTAGTCGCCGCTGGCATCGCGGCGCACCAGTTTCAGCGTCTCCGCCGCGCGCGCCTGCTGGGCGAGGATTCGGCTCTCGGTCAGCTGTGCGCCCGGGACCGCGCCGTCGTCGCGTCCCGAGCTGGTCGCCACCGCCGAGAACGATCCGGCGATCACCGTCCAGGCCAGCAGGATCAGCAGAATGCCCGAGGCCACCAGCAGCCCCGGATTGAGCACCCGATGCCAGCGCCGGGCCAGATAGAACTGCGCCGCCACCAGTGCGGCGAGGGTCAGGATCGGCAGCACGATCGCCGCCCACGGCGGCCGCACGTGCCGGCGCTGGGTCGCCGCGATCGCCGCGGACCGGTGCTCCTGCAACTCCTGTGCGGTCGGAAGCATGGTGGTCTGCATGAGATTCGACGCCTCACTCAGATAGGCGGCGCCGACGGGATGGCCTTCGCGATTGTTGGCGCGTGCAGTCTCGATCAGCCCGGTGTAGACCGGCAGTTCGGTGGCCACACCGGTGCGCAGGCGGGTGTCGGCGTCGGGCGTGGCCGAGCCGGGCGTCCCGGCGTTGTCGGACTGGGCCACCAGTTCGGCCGCGGCCTCACCGACCGCCTGGTCGTAGCGATCGCGCACCGGTTTCGGCTCCAGCCCGCCCGAGATGAAGGCGGTGCCGGCGGCCGCGTCGGCTACCGAGAGCGAGGTGTAAAGATGCTGGGCGGAATTGGCGTCGGGTTCGGCCTCGTCGAGCAGATAGTCCAGGGCGTGCTGGCGGTTGCCCACCTCGCCCGAGGTCACGGCGCCCGCGACCAGGCACAGCCCGAGCAGCAGCAGGCCCAGCGCGATCAGCCGGGCGGGGGACGAGCGCGCGAACGCCCGGACATCGGTCGCGTCGAGCCGGCTGCGCACGGCGGCCGCCGCGGCCCGCGGGGACAGCTCGTCGAGCTGCGAATGCCCGATTCGAGCCATGCCCACCTCCGTTCGTTCAGCGGGTTGCATTGTGCGGACTGAGCTTATTGTGGTCGTACCGGTACCGCCCGATATGTGTCGGTCACGACGGCGGTACCCGGAGGCCGGCGATCAGGACGCCGGCGCGGATCGGGACGAGGCGGAGCATGCGCGGTGACGGAGACGGCTTCTTGGAAAGCCCCGATGGGACGCGGCAGTGGGGCCTGTTCGGGGCCGCCGGACTGCTGCTGCGGGCACCCCGGCAGGGCGGCGGCGCACTGGTGCTGCTGCAACATCGGGCGCCGTGGAGCCATCAGGGCGGAACGTGGGCGCTGCCCGGTGGTGCACGCGACAGTCATGAGACCAGCGTGCACGCTGCGGTGCGCGAGGCGCAGGAAGAAGCCGGAATCGATCCGGATGCGGTGCGGGTGCGCGGCAGCCGGGTGACGAGTACCGCGGACTCCGGCTGGACCTACACCACCGTGGTGGCCGATGTGTCGGAAACCTTGGCTACCACGGCAAATCGCGAAAGTGCGGAGCTGGCGTGGGTTCCCGAGGAGGAGGTCGACGCCCGGCCGCTGCATCCCGGATTCGCCGCCGCATGGCCCGGATTGCGGGCGGCCGCTGCCCGGCTCGAACTCGACGGCCTCGCCGAGGCGGCCGCCATCGCGGCGGCGCTGCCGCGCACGGTCGACCTCGCCGATCGCGGATTCCTGTGGCTGGACGCCCACGACTCCGCCGCGCCGACCGCCCGGATCGCGCAGCGCGAGAACGGATCCGGCGGATTCGTGCGGTACGAGGAAACGCTGGTCCTGACCCTGGACCAGGTGCTGGGCTGAACGCCGTGTGTGAATAGCCGTGTCCTCCCCATGTGTACGGCTGTGGATCAGTTCGCCGCGTTCTCCAGCAGCCGCTGTTTGAGTTCGCGGGCGGCGGCCTGAGGATCGCGCGCCGCGGTGATGGCACGCACCACGACCACCCGGTCGGCGCCGGCCGCGAGCACCTCCGGCAGGCGGTCGCGATCGATACCGCCGATCGCGAACCACGGCCGGGTCGGATGCGACTCCGCGGTCGACCGCACCAGCTCGATACCCGCCGCGGTGCGGCCCGGTTTGGTCGGTGTGTTCCACACCGGCCCGGTGCAGAAGTAGTCGATGTGCTCGTCGACGACCGCGAGTCCGGCCTGATTGCGATTGTGGGTGGACCGGCCGATCACCACATCGGGCCCGACGATCCGGCGGGCGTACCAGGGCGGCAGGTCGCCCTGGCCCAGATGCAGCACGTCGGCGCCGGCGGCCAGCGCGATATCGGCGCGATCGTTGACGGCGACCAGCGCGCCGTGGCGGCGGGCGGCGGCCTTCAGTTCGGCCAGCGCACCGAGTTCGGCACCGGCCTCGAGCGGCCCGAACTTCGCCTCGCCGGCCGAACCCTTGTCACGCAGCTGGATGATGTCGACGCCGCCGGAGAGCGCCGCCTCGGCGAACGCGGCCAGATCACCGGTATCGCGCCGGGCGTCGGTGCACAGGTAGAGCCGGGCCGAGGCCAGGCGTTCGCGCGGTGCCATCGGGCGTTGCGGTTGGGACGGTTGCACGGCTTCGACCGTAGCCGCGCTACCGTGGAGAGGCGAAACAAGAGGGCATTCCCGCAGCGATGGCGGCCGCGCGGGAACGCCGATTTCCCGGTGTCGGCCGTGCACGGCGCGGTGCGTGCGAGTCCGGGACCCGAGCGAGGTGGAGTGATGCGAAGTCTGGCCGTCGTCGGTGGGGGTGTGATCGGTCTGGCGGTGGCCTGGCGGGCCGCCGAACAGGGCTGGTCGGTGACGATTCTCGATCCCGGCGTGGGGTCCGGCGCGTCCTGGGTCGCGGGCGGCATGCTTGCCCCGCTCTCGGAGGGCTGGCCCGGCGAGGACGATCTGCTCGAATTCGGTGCGGCCTCGCTGCGGCGGTGGCCGGAATTCGGCGCGCGGCTGCGTGAGGCCACCGGGGTCGACGTCTTCGTGGCCGGACAGACCCTCACCCTCGCGCTGGACGCGGCCGATGCCGCCGACCTGCGCACGATCGCCGACTTCTGCGGCACCCACGGATATCCGATGCGCGTGCTCGACCGGGCCGGGGTCCGCGCGACCGAGGCCGGTCTGTCGCGCACCGTCCGGGCCGGCCTGCTCGCGGTGGACGAACCGGCGGTGGACAACCGCCTGCTCCTCGACGCCCTCCGCCGGGGTTGCGCACAGGCCGGTGTGCACATCGAGCCCGTGTCGGTGGCGGCGGTGGACGAACTCGACCACGACCGGATCGTGCTGGCCGCGGGTTCGGCCAGCGCCCGGCTGTGGGATCTGCCGGTGCGGCCGGTCAAGGGCGAGATCCTGCGGCTGCGCCGGCGTCCGGGCACCCCGCCGCCGCCGTCCTCGGTGATCCGCGCGCGGGTGCACGGCCGGCCGGTCTATCTGGTCCCGCGCGCCGACGGCCTGGTGGTCGGCGCCACCCAGTACGAGGCCGGATTCGACACCACCGTGACCGTCGCGGGGGTCCGCGATCTGATCGCCGACGCGGAGTCCGTGTGGCCGGCCCTCGGCGAATACGAACTGGCGGAGGCCGCCGCGGGCGGACGTCCCGGTACGCCCGACAACCTGCCGCTGATCGGATGGCTCTCGGATCGGGTGATCGCTGCCACCGGCCACGGCCGCAACGGCATCCTCGGCGTACCGATCACCGTCGACGCGGTGGCGGCGCTGCTGGCCGGAGACGTCCTCGCCGAGGCGAAGGCCGCCGATCCGCACCGCTTCGCTGCCGCCGAAACCGCTACTCCCGCATCATCATCAGGAGGTAACCAGTGACCGCGCAACCGAGTTCCGCGTCCACATCGATCCCCATCGGCGTCACGGTGAACGGCACCGAACACGCCTTCGCGGAGCCGCTCACCGTCCGGGAACTGCTCGAGCGGCTCGAACTGCCGTGCCGCGGCGTCGCCCTGGCGGTCGACGGTGCGCTGTTCCCGAAGTCGCGGTGGGACGAGCCGGTCGGCCGCGGCTGGGAGATCGAGGTCCTGACGGCGGTGCAGGGTGGCTGACATGTCGGGTACCGAACCGCTACCGGCCGAGCCACTGCGGATCGCGGATCGGGAATTCGGCTCCCGGCTGATCATGGGAACCGGCGGTGCGGAGAATCTGGCGGTGCTCGAGGAGGCGCTGGTTGCCTCCGGCACCGAATTGACCACGGTCGCCATGCGCCGCATCGACGCCGCGGGCGGAACGGGCGTGCTCGACCTGCTCAAACGCCTCGACATCGCCCCGCTGCCCAATACCGCCGGCTGCCGTACCGCGGCCGAGGCGGTGCTCACCGCACAGCTGGCGCGCGAGGCGCTGGAGACCCACTGGGTGAAACTCGAGGTCATCGCCGACGAACGCACGCTGCTGCCCGACGCCATCGAATTGGTCTCGGCCGCAGAGCAATTGGTCGACGACGGCTTCGTGGTGCTGCCCTACACCACCGACGATCCGGTGCTCGCGCGACGACTGGAGGATGCCGGCTGCGCCGCGGTCATGCCGCTCGGTTCGCCGATCGGCACCGGCCTCGGTATCGGCAATCCGCACAATATCGAGATGATCGTCGAGGCCGCCGGGGTTCCGGTCGTGCTCGACGCGGGAATCGGCACGGCGAGTGACGCGGCGCTGGCGATGGAACTCGGCTGTTCGGCGGTGTTGCTCGCGACCGCCGTCACCCGGGCCCGGCATCCGGCTCGGATGGCGAGGGCGATGGCCGCCGCGGTGCAGGCCGGTCATCTGGCGCGCCACGCCGGGCGTATCCCCAAGCGGTTCTGGGCCCAGGCGTCCTCACCCGCGGTGTGACCACGGGGATGTCCCCAGGTCGCGGCTGGGTGAGCCCACCGGGACCCTAGGGGTACCCCTCATCCTCGAGGATGACCGGACTCGCGACCTGTGAGCGATGGTCGCGTGCCGTTTTCTCGGGAAGACTGTGCCCATGATCGAATGCAGAGGTCTTACCAAGCGCTTCGGTGCGACCGTTGCCGTCGAGAACCTGTCGTTCACCGTCACCCCCGGCAAGGTGACCGGGTTCCTCGGCCCGAACGGCGCCGGTAAGTCGACCACCATGCGGATGATCCTCGGCCTGGATCAGCCCACCGCCGGGACGGCGTTCATCCAGGGCAAGCGCTACCGCGAGCTGGATCATCCGTTGCGCACGGTCGGTGCCCTGCTGGATGCCAAGTGGGTCCATCCGAACCGGTCGGCTCGCTCGCATCTGCGCTGGATGGCCGCCACCAACGACATTCCGGCCGGCCGGGTCGAAGAGGTGCTGCGGCTGGTGGGCCTGACCGAGGTCGCCAACAAGAAGGCCGGTGGCTTCTCGCTCGGCATGTCGCAGCGGCTCGGCCTGGCCGGGGCGCTGCTCGGCGATCCGCCGGTACTGCTGTTCGACGAACCGGTCAACGGCTTGGACCCCGAGGGCATTCTGTGGATTCGGCGGTTCATGCAGCGGCTGGCCGCCGAGGGGCGCACCGTGCTGGTGTCGAGCCATCTGCTGTCGGAAATGGCACAGACCGCCGACCATCTGGTCGTTATCGGGCGCGGCAGGCTGATCGCCGACACCGACACCAAGGATTTCATCGCGAAGTCGTCGGAATCGACCGTGCGGGTGCGCAGTCCGCAGCTGGACGAGCTGCGCAGCCTGCTCACCTCGAACGGGATGACCGTGCGCGAGGACGGCAGTGCGGCCGACCGGGAAGGGGCGATCGACACCGCCCCCGCCCTGGTGGTGGTCGGGGAAACCAGCGACGCCATCGGCAAATTGGCGGGCGCGAACAGCATCACCCTGTATGAGCTTGCGCCGCAACAGGCTTCGCTCGAGGAGGCGTTCATGCGAATGACCGGAGGTGCGGTGCAGTACCACGGTGAGGGCATCGAGCAGGCGATGGGAGGTGCGCTCTGATGGGTGTCGTCACCGCGGAGCGGATCAAACTCACCTCGACCCGGTCGCCGTGGTGGTGTTCGGCGATCGTCGTGGCGCTGGGCCTGGGCATGGCCGCTCTGTTCGCGGCCGTATCGCGGGCGAGTATGGGCCACGAGAACGAAACCACGCTGACCACCGCCGGCGCTACGGTCGGTGTCTCCGGATTCGGCGTCATGGTCCTGATGATCATGGCCGCCCTCACCGTGACCAGTGAATACCGTTTCGGCATCATCCGGACCACGTTCCAGGCGACCCCGAACCGATCGCTGGTCCTCACCACCAAGGCCCTGCTGACCGGCGCCTACGCGGCGGTGCTGACCTTCGTGCTGGGCCTGCTGGCCTATCTCATCGCGAAACCGCTGGCCGGCGATGCGGGGCGGCAGATGAGTCTGAGCTCGGACGCCGATTGGCGCGCGCTCTACGGACTGGCGATCTATGCCTTCCTGGCGGTGGTCCTGTCGGTCGGCATCGGCGCGCTGGTGCGGCAGTCGGCCGCGGCGATCTCGCTGATCGTGTTGTGGCCCTTGCTGATCGAGACGCTGCTGGGTAGTTTCGGCAGCTTCGGCCGCACCGTGCAGCCGTTCCTGCCCTTCGCCAACATCAACCGGTTCCTCGGCGAGGACACCTCCTCCGCGGCGCACTGGCACTGGGGGCCGTGGGGCGGACTGGTCTACTTCGTCGTCTTCGTGCTGGTCGTCTTCGGTGCCGCGCTGATCGTGGTCGATCGCCGCGACGCCTGATCCACAACCTCATACCTGCCCGCTCCCGGGCGTTCACCCTCGCGAAGCCCGGGAACGGGAGGGCGGTCCTGTCGGGGGACTGCTATCCCGGTCACAGCCGCCACTGCCCGGCGAATGTGACGATCACCGGCCCGATGTGCAGCCGTTTCGCGCTGTGCATCGGGCCGGTGTGCTGTGTGCAAAGCCTTCGTTAAACAGCGCCGCCGGACCTTCCGTGTGGAAGAGCCGATGGGTAACATCGGCCGGGCAACCAGCACGTTATCCATCGGCGGACCCAGCGCTGTGCCCGCTCCGTCCGATAGAGAGGTGGCAGGTGGCGATCATTGGCTACGCTCGGGATGTGAGCGAAAGACCTTCCGGCGACGGCGAAAACGCGTCCCGCGCAGTCCGTCCCGGAGATGCGCGAAACCGCACGGATGGTTCGCGTCGCAACGGCACCGCCGGTCGGCGGGGCAAAAGGGGGCTGGGTTCCGATGGCGACACTGTGCTGCCGGTCGACGCGCCCGAGGCCGGTGTCGAATTCGACGACGACTCGGATGTCGAGATCGTGATTCCGCTCACACCGGCCGACGAGGCGGAATCTCGGCTGCGGTCGTTCGGCCGGCGTCGAACCGGTCAGCTGTCCTCGTTGATGGCCGCGGCCAATCAGCGGGCCGACGTCATCGGCGTGATTCGCAAGGCGCGTGAGAGCCTGCCCGGCGATCCCGCATTCGGCGACCCGCTGTCGCTGTCCGGCCCCGGCGGCGCGCGGGCGGTGGCTCGCGCGGCCGACAAGATCGTGGGTGACAATCCCAGCGCGGCCAAGGAGCTGGGTCTGGGCGCGCTGCAGGTCTGGCAGGCGATGCTGGAGCGTGTCGGCCGCGGTAAGGGCAATGCGGAGATCACGGTGGTCTTCACCGACCTCGTGGCGTTCTCCCGTTGGTCGCTGTCGGCCGGTGACGAGGCGACGCTGGAGCTGTTGCGGCGGGTGGCGAGGGCCATCGAACCGCCGATCGTCGATCGGGGCGGTCAGGTCGTCAAGCGCATGGGCGACGGGGTGATGGCGGTCTTCGCCTCCCCCGACAGTGCCGTGCGGGCGGTGCTGACCGCGAAGAAGAATCTGGATCGGGTCGAGGTGGCGGGATATCGGCCGCGCATGCGGGCGGGCCTGCACACCGGGACGCCGCGCGAGATCGGCGGCGACTGGCTGGGCGTGGACGTCACCATCGCCGCGCGAGTGATGGAAGCCGGCGGCAACGGAAACACGATGATCTCGGAGACCACGCTCGAAGCGCTGGAGCCGAGCACACTCGAGGAACTCGAGGTCGCGGCCAAGCCCTATCGGCGCAGCATGTTCGCCGCACCGCTCAACGGCGTTCCGGAGGGGATGCGCATCTTCCGGCTCGCCGGAGACTAGACGCCGGACGGTCTACCACCAGGTGACCACGCCGACGACCGCGAGGACCGCGCAGACGCCCAGCATCACCGACAGCACCCGAGAGTTCTTCCACATGGTGAAGGCGCCGCCGACCAGGAATCCGGCCACGGCCAGCAGGAGTACGACGATCACGGAATTGGACACCCTGCCATCTTGCCCGGCGGCTCGCGGACCTCGGACACCGGCCGGTTCCGCCGGTTCGCGGTAGCCGCCGGGCGAGCCGGCGGTCCGGTTCGCGGTGTACCCGATCGGGCCACGTTCGGACCGGTCGCGCGGCGCCGCACCGTGTTTACCTGCGGTTTCCGCAATTAACAAGCACGCAGGCTTGATTTTTTCCATACCCGATGTGACCCTTGAACCCGACGCAGCGAAGGCGCTGCGGCAGGCACGTCGCATGAGGAGGCGCCGCGCAGATGACGAGTCTCGGCGCCGACCCGGAGGTCCTCCGGATCGGCAACTGTTCCGGCTTCTACGGCGACCGGTTGAGCGCGATGCGCGAGATGCTCGAGGGTGGGCAACTCGACGTGCTCACCGGTGACTATCTCGCCGAACTGACCATGCTGATCCTCGGCCGCGACCGGATGAAGGATCCGGCACTCGGCTATGCCAAGACCTTCGTGCGGCAACTCGAGGACTGCATGGGCCTGGCTCTCGAACGCGGCGTGCGCATCGTCGCGAACGCGGGCGGACTCAATCCGGCCGGATCGGCGCAGCGGGTCGCCGAGGTGGCCGGCAAGCTCGGCCTCACCCCGAAGATCGCCTACGTCGAAGGTGACGACTTGTTGCCGCGCGCCCAGGAACTGGGCTTGGGCGCACCGCTCACCGCCAACGCCTACCTCGGCGCGTGGGGTATCGCCGAGGCGCTGAACGCCGGGGCCGATATCGTCGTCACCGGCCGGGTCACCGACGCCTCCGTGGTCGTCGGACCGGCGGCCGCCCACTTCGGCTGGGCCCGAGATGATTTCGACGCCCTCGCCGGTGCGGTGGTCGCCGGACACGTCATCGAATGCGGCACCCAGGCCACCGGCGGCAACTTCGCGTTCTTCACCGAGATCGAGAATCTCGACCGGCCCGGCTTCCCGATCGCCGAGGTACGCCGCGACGGCAGCAGCGTCATCACCAAACACGCGAACACCGGTGGCGCGGTCACCGTCGACACCGTCGAAGCGCAGCTGATGTACGAGATCCAGAGCGCGCGCTACGCCGGACCCGACGTCACCGCCCGCCTCGACAGCATCCGGCTCGCCGCCGACGGTGACGACCGCGTGCTGATCGGCGGCGTGACCGGTGAGGCGCCGCCGCCGCGGCTGAAGGTCTCGCTGAACACCCTGGGCGGCTTCCGCAACGAGATGACCTTCGTGCTGACCGGACTCGATATCGAGGCCAAAGCCGCACTGGCGCAACGGCAGTTGGAAAGCTGGCTGCCGGTGCGTCCGGCCGAACTCGACTGGTCGCTGGCGCGGCTGGACCGTCCCGACGCCGAGACCGAGGAACAGGCCAGCGCGCTGCTGCGCTGCGTGGTCCGCGATCCCGACCCGAACAAGGTGGGACGCGCGTTCTCCAGCGTCGCAGTCGAATTGGCACTGGCCAGCTATCCCGGCTTCACGATGACCACACCGCCCGGAAACGGTGCGCCCTACGGCGTCTACACCGCGGGCTATGTCGACGCGGGCGAGGTCGCGCACACCGCGGTCCTTCCCGACGGCTCGCGCGTGGCAATCGCCCCGCCCGCGCAGACCCGGGAACTGGACGAGGTGGCCGAACCCGAGCTGCCGCAGCCCCTGCCGCCCGGTGAAACCCGCCGGGTCCCACTGGGTTCCATCGCTCTCGCCCGCAGCGGTGACAAGGGCGGAAACGCCAATATCGGGGTCTGGGTACGCACCGACGACCAGTGGCGCTGGCTGGTGCACACCCTCACCGTCGACACACTGCGGGCGCTGCTGCCGGAGACCGCGAAGCTCACCGTCACCCGGCACGTCCTGCCGAATCTGCGAGCGGTGAACTTCATCGTCGAGGACCTGCTCGGCCTCGGCGTCGCCTACCAGGCCCGATTCGATCCGCAAGCCAAGGGCCTCGGCGAATGGCTGCGGTCCCGCCACCTCGACATACCTGTGGAGTTACTACCGTGACCAGTGTCTGGGAGACGCCCGAGCGGCGTGAATTACGCGCTACCGTACGAGGTTTCGCCGAGCGCGAGGTGCTGCCCTTCCTGGACGAGTGGGAGCGGGCCGGCGAGATCCCCCGCGAACTGCACAAGAAGGCGGGCGCGCTCGGACTGCTCGGGATCCAGTTTCCGGAGGCGGTCGGCGGCGCGGGCGGCGACGGCATCGACGCCGCGATCGTGGCCGAGGAGATGCACTACGCCGGCTGCTCGGGCGGACTGTTCGCGTCCCTGTTCACCTGCGGTATCGCGGTGCCGCACATGGCCGCGTCCGGCAACGCCGAACTGATCGGACGCTGGGTGAAGCCCACCCTGGCGGGGGAGAAGATCGGCTCACTGGCCATCACCGAACCCGGTGGCGGTTCCGACGTCGGCCACCTCACCACCAGCGCGGTGCGCGACGGCGACGAGTACGTGGTCAACGGGTCGAAGACCTTCATCACCTCCGGCGTGCGCGCCGACTACGTCGTGACGGCCGTGCGCACGGGCGGGCCCGGCGCCTCCGGTGTCTCGCTGCTGCTGGTGGAGAAGGACCGGCCCGGCTTCACCGTCAGCCGCAAACTGGAGAAGATGGGCTGGCTGGCCTCCGATACCGCCGAACTGTCCTATGTCGACGTGCGCGTGCCGGTGTCGAATCTGGTGGGCGCGGAGAACTCCGGATTCGCCCAGATCGCACAGGCTTTCGTCAGCGAGCGGGTGGGGCTGGCGGTGCAGGCCTATGGGCATGCGCAGCGCTGCCTGGATCTGACCCTGCAGTGGTGCCGCGACCGCGAGACCTTCGGCCGCCCGCTCATCAGCCGGCAGGCCGTGCAGAACACGCTGTCGGAGATGGCGCGCCGCATCGAGGTCGCCCGCGTCTACACCCGGCATGTGGCCGAACGCGCGGCGGACGGGGAAACCGATCTGATCGCCGAGGTGTGCTTCGCCAAGAACACCGCGGTGGAGACCGCGGAATGGGTTGCCCACCAAGCGGTTCAGTTGTTCGGCGGCCTGGGATACATGCGCGAATCCGAGGTGGAGCGCCACTACCGCGATGTGCGCATCCTCGGCATCGGCGGCGGCACCAACGAAATCCTGACCAGCCTCGCGGCCAAGCGATTGGGGTACCAATCTTGAGCACTCTCCGTACAGCCATCGACCCGAATTCGGCGGACTACCGCGCCGCCGCCGACGCCATGACCGAGAAATTGGCCGAGGTCGAAGCCGAATACGCCAAGAACATCGCGGGCGGTGGCCCGGACAAGATGGCGCGCCACCGCAAGCGCGGCAAGCTCACCGCGCGCGAGCGCATCGAACTGCTCATCGACGAGGATTCGCCGTTCCTGGAACTGGCGCCGCTGGCCGCCTGGGGCAGCGAATTCCACGTGGGCGCCTCGGTGATCGCCGGAATCGGCATCGTGGAGGGCGTCGAATGCATGATCGTGGCCCCGGATCCGACCGTGCGCGGCGGCACGTCGAATCCGTGGACGCTGCGGAAGAACCTGCGCATGAACGACATCGCGCTGGAGAACCGGCTTCCGGTGATCGGCCTGGTGGAATCCGGCGGCGCCGATCTGCCGACGCAGAAAGAGGTTTTCGTTCCGGGCGGTCGCATGTTCCGCGACCTCACCCGGCTCTCCGCAGCCGGAATCCCCACCATCGCACTGGTTTTCGGCAACTCCACCGCCGGCGGCGCCTACATTCCCGGCATGTCCGACTACACCGTCATGATCAAGGAACGCTCCAAGGTGTTCCTCGGCGGTCCACCGCTGGTCAAGATGGCGACCGGTGAGGAGTCCGACGACGAATCGCTCGGCGGAGCCGAGATGCACGCCCGCACCTCGGGTCTGGCCGACTATCTCGCCGCCGACGAACAGGACGCCATCCGGATCGGCCGTTCCATCGTGCGACGGCTGAACTGGCGCAAGACCGGACCCGCCCCGCGCCCGCGCGCCGAGGTGATCGAACCGCTCTACGATTCCGAGGAACTGCTCGGCATCGTGCCCACCGACCTGAAGATTCCGTTCGACCCGCGCGAGGTCATCGCCCGGGTGGTGGACGGATCCGATTTCGACGAGTTCAAACCGCTCTACGGTTCCAGCCTGGTGACCGGCTGGGCGGAGCTGCACGGCTATCCGGTCGGCATTCTCGCCAACGCCCGCGGCGTGCTGTTCTCCGAGGAGGCGCAGAAGGCCGCGCAGTTCATCCAGCTGGCGAATCAGTCGAACACCCCACTGCTGTTCCTGCACAACACCACCGGCTACATGGTGGGTAAGGAATACGAGCAGAGGGGCATCATCAAACACGGCGCGATGATGATCAACGCCGTCTCCAATTCGAAGGTGCCGCATATCTCGCTGCTGATGGGCGCCTCCTACGGTGCCGGGCACTACGGCATGTGCGGGCGCGCCTACGATCCGCGCTTCGTCTTCGCCTGGCCCAGTGCGAAATCCGCCGTCATGGGCGGTGCGCAGCTGGCGGGCGTGATCTCCATCGTGGGCCGGGCCGCCGCCGAAGCACGCGGCCAGGCATTCGACGAGGAGGCCGACAAGGGCATGCGCGCGATGATCGAGGCCCAGATCGAGGCCGAATCGCTGCCGATGTTCATGTCGGGCCGGCTCTACGACGACGGTGTCATCGACCCCCGCGACACCCGCACGGTATTGGGAATGGCGTTGTCGGCCATCCACAATGCCCCGATCAAGGGCGCCGAGGGCTTCGGTGTCTTCCGGATGTGAGGTCTGAGATGACAGTAGGGCCGATCACGAACGTCCTGGTCGCCAACCGCGGGGAGATCGCCCGTCGGGTGTTCGCGACCTGCCGGCGCATGGGCGTCGCCACGACCGCGGTGTATTCCGACGCGGATGCGAACGCACCGCATGTGGCCGAGGCCGATGCGGCGATCCGGCTGCCCGGCAACACCCCCGCCGAGACCTATCTGCGCGGCGATCTGATCATCGAGGCCGCCCGTGCCGCGGGCGCCGACGCGATCCATCCCGGCTACGGCTTCCTCTCCGAGAACGCGGATTTCGCGCGGCAGGTGATCGATGCGGGCCTGGCATGGGTGGGGCCGCCGGTCGCGGCCATCGAGCAGATGGGTTCGAAGGTCGAATCCAAGAAGATGATGGATGCCGCGGGCGTTCCGGTGCTGGCCGAACTCGATCCGGCCGAGGTCACCGCGGACATGCTGCCCGTGCTGATCAAGGCGTCGGCCGGAGGTGGCGGGCGCGGTATGCGTGTGGTCCGCTCGCTGGCGGACCTGCCGGAACAGCTCGAGACCGCCCGGCGCGAGGCCGAATCGGCCTTCGGCGATCCGACGGTGTTCTGCGAGCGCTACCTGGAAACCGGCCGCCATATCGAGGTGCAGGTGATGGCTGATACCCACGGCCGGGTCTGGGCGGTGGGCGAGCGCGAATGTTCCATTCAGCGGCGGCATCAGAAGGTCGTCGAGGAAGCGCCGTCGCCGCTGGTGGAGCGGGTCGAGGGGATGCGGGAGCGGCTGTTCGAGGCGGCTCGCCTCGCCGCCGAGGCGATCGGCTACGAGGGTGCGGGCACGGCCGAATTCCTCGCCGACGAGCAGGGCGATTTCTTCTTCCTGGAGATGAACACCCGCCTGCAGGTGGAACATCCGGTCACCGAATGCACCACCGGCCTGGATCTGGTCCGGCTGCAGCTGCAGGTGGCGCAGGGCTACCGGCTGCCGCAGGAGCCGCCGCCCCTGCGCGGCCACTCCATCGAGGTGCGGCTGTACGCGGAGGATCCGGCGCACGACTGGCAGCCGCAGAGCGGTGCGGTGTATCGCATCGAATTCGCGCCGGGCACAGCCGAATTCGCCGTGCTGACCGAGCCGGGTCTGCGGCTGGACTCCGGTGTGGTGGACGGTTCGGCGGTCGGGGTGTTCTACGACCCGATGCTGGCCAAGGTCATCTCCTATGCCGACACCCGCGAGGAAGCCGCGCATCTGCTGGCGGCCGCGTTGCAGCGGGCCCGCATTCACGGTCTGGTCACCAACCGCGACCTGCTGGTCCGGGTACTGCGGCATCCGGCCTTCCTCGCCGGTGATACCGATACCGCGTTCTTCGCCACGCACGGACTGGAAAATCTCGCCGCGCCGCTGGTTTCGGCGGACGACGAGGCGCTGTCCATCGTCGCGGCGGCGCTGGCGGACGCGGCCGCCAACCGGGCGCGAGCGCGCGTCGGCGCGGCGCTGCCGAGCGGATGGCGCAATCTGCCCTCGCAGGCGCAGAGCAAGTCCTACGAGAGCCGGGTGTCGGGGACACACGAGGTGCGCTACCGCCTGACCCGCTCCGGGCTCGAGGTCGAGGGCCATGCGGGACTCGAACTGATCGAGGCCACACCGGATGTGGTGGTCCTGGGTGTGCCCGGCGAGCGTGGCTCGGTGCGGCGGCGGTTCGAGGTCGCTCGCTACGGCGACCTGGTGGCCGTCGATTCGCCGCTCGGCCCGGTCGCGGTGCGCCGGCTCCCGCGCTTCTCGGACCCGGCCGACCAGGTCGCCGAGGGGTCGTTGCTTGCGCCGATGCCGGGTTCGGTGATCCGGCTGGGTGCCGAGGTCGGCGCCGCCGTCGAGAAGGGACAGCCGATTCTCTGGCTCGAGGCCATGAAGATGGAACACACCATCGCCGCCCCGGCGGCCGGTGTGCTCACCGAACTGAATGTGGTTGCCGGACAACAGGTCGACGTCGGCGCCGTGCTGGCGGTCGTCCACGCCGAAACCACCTCCGCACCGGCCGAAGTCACCGCCGGATAGCCGCCCACAACAGGAGAATTTCCATGAGTTTCATCGAATCCGACGAACAGAAGCAGTTGCGGGCGGCCGTCGCCAAGCTCGCCGCGAAGTACAACTACCGCGACTACGTCTCCGCGAAGGCGCGCCGCAACGAACCACTGGACGAATTGTGGGACGAGGCCGGCAAACTCGGCTTCCTCGGCGTGAACCTGCCGGAGGAGTACGGCGGCGGTGGCGCCGGAATCTACGAGCTGGCGCTGGTGATGGAGGAACTGGCCGCCCAGGGCGCCGGCCTGCTGCTGATGGTGGTCTCGCCCGCGATCTGCGGCACCATCATCACCAAGTACGGCACCGAGGAGCAGAAGCAGTACTGGCTGACCAAGCTGGCCGACGGCTCGTCGAAGATGGTGTTCGGCATCACCGAACCCGATGCCGGCTCCAACTCGCACAACATCACCACCACCGCGCGGCGCGACGGCGGTGACTGGATCCTGAACGGCCGCAAGATCTTCATCTCCGGTGTGGATCAGGCCGAGGCGGTGCTGATCGTCTCGCGCACCGAGGATTCCAAGACCGGCAAGTTGAAGCCGGCCCTGTTCATCGTCCCGACCGATACTCCCGGCTTCCAGAAGAACCGCCAGGAGATGGACATCATCGAGCCGGACAACCAGTTCACGCTGTTCCTCGACGATGTGCGGCTGCCCGGCAGCGCGCTGGTGGGCCAGGAGGACGCCGCCATCGCGCAGCTGTTCGCCGGTCTGAATCCCGAGCGCATCATGGGTGCGGCGATGGCGGTCGGCATGGGCCGCTACGCCATCGACCGAGCCGTCGAATACGCCCGGGAGCGGCAGGTCTGGAAGACGCCGATCGCGGCGCACCAGGGCATTTCGCATCCGCTGGCCCAAGTGAAGATCGAACTCGAACTGGCCAAGCTGATGATGCAGAAGGCCGCGGTCCTCTACGATTCCGGCGACGACTTCGGTGCCGCGGAGGCTGCCAACATGGCGAAATACGCCGCGGCGGAGGCGAGTATCAAGGCCCTGGATCAGTCCATCCAGACGCACGGTGGTTCGGGCCTGACCGCGGATATCGGTCTCGCGGGCATGCTCGGCGCGGCCCGGATCGCGCGGGTGGCACCGGTGAGCCGGGAAATGATCCTGAACTTCGTCTCCCAGCATTCGCTGGGTCTGCCGAAGTCGTACTGAGCGGTGACCCGGCCGGGCCGCCCCTGCGCGGCCCGGCCGAGCACACCCACCCGAACCGGACGAGGAGGAATGCACGTGAGCGAAACCCCCGGCACCGAAACCGGCACCGAGATCACCGAAACGGGCGGCACCGAAACGCCTTTCGTGCGATACGAGGTGCGCGACGGCTTCGCGGTGCTCACGCTGGATTCACCGCACAATCGGAATGCGTTGTCCTCGAAGCTGGTTCGGGAGCTGCTCGACGGACTGCGCAAGGCCGGCGCCGACGAGCAGGCCCGCGGGGTGATCCTCACCCACACCGGTAATACGTTCTGCGCCGGCGCGGATCTCAAGGAGGCGCTCGACGCCGATCCGGCCGCGGCCGCCGATATCCGCACCGGATGGATGATCGACGTGCTGCGCGGCATCGTCGAACTGCACAAACCGGTGGTCGCGCAGGTCGACGGCAATGTGCGTGCGGGTGGGATGGGCATCGTCGGCGCCTGCGATATCGCCGTCGCCGGACCGTCGAGCAGTTTCGCGCTCACCGAGGCGCGGCTGGGCCTGGCGCCGTTCATGATCTCGCTCACACTGCTGCCGCGGCTGACCTCCCGGGCCGCCGCCCGCTACTACCAGACCGGAGAGACCTTCGACGCGGCCGAGGCCGAGCGGATCGGATTGATCACCGTCGCGGCCGCCGATGCCGCTGCCGAGGTGGCCCGCCTGTGCGGCGAACTGCGCAAGGGGTCCCCGCAGGGGTTGGCCGAAAGTAAGCGGCTGGTGAATGCGTCCATCGTCGCGGAATTCGATCGCACCGCCGATGAGCTGGCCAAACGTTCCGGCAGTTTCTTCGGCACACCCGAGGTGATCGAGGGGATGACGGCCTTCTTCCAGCGTCGCCCACCCAGCTGGGCAGAATGAACCGATCATGACCGCATCGCACGAACCCAAGCAGGACCGCAGCCGGGCCACCCGTCAGCGATTGCTCGAGGCGACCATCGACTGTCTGGCCGAAATGGGCTGGGCGGCGGCCACTGTCGCGGTGGTCGCCGAACGGGCCGGGGTCTCGCGCGGGGCGGCCCAACATCATTTCCCCACCCGGGAGGATTTGATCACCGCCGCCCTCGAGTACATGTTCGACACCCGGATGGCGCAGTCCAAGGCCGAGGCGGCGGTCGTGACCGAGGTGGCGCAGGGCGTCGGCCGCACCGAGGCCGTGGTGGCGCAGCTGGTCGAGTCCTATACGACTCCGCTGTTCAAGGCGGCGCTGCAGGTGTGGACCCACGCCGCGGCGGATCCGGTGTTGCGCGAACGCATCGTGCCCCTGGAGGCCCACTTCGGCCGCATCTCGCATCGCCTGGCCGTCGAGGCCCTCGGCGTCGACGATTCCGACCCGGTCGCCCACCACCTCGTGCAGGCCACCCTCGACATGGCACGCGGCCTCGGCTTGGCCGACGTTCTGACCGACGACTCGGTCCGGCGCAAACAGATCGTGCATCAATGGGCGGCGACCCTGCACATGGGGTTGCACACCCCGCACTGACCCATGCCCGCCGGTGGGAACAGCGCCGCGCCACGCTACCGTAGCCGGACAAATTCATCGGATATCGAGCGAGGGGAATCGATCATGGATTCGGGTTCTGCGGCAGCTCTGGAAGGTATTCGGCAGGGATATCTCAACGGCGACCCGGTGGCGACCGCGCTGTTCATCCCGTTGTTCTTCATCGCCGGAATCTTCGGGCTCATCCAGGGCAAGCCGTTCTGAGATCGACGGTATGTGAACACCGGATTTGGTGCCGCCGCCCGGGACCGATAAGCTGACCGGGCTCCGGTTCCCGGAGCGAAGTTCTCGGCCCCGTCGTCTAGCGGCCTAGGACGCCGCCCTCTCAAGGCGGTAGCGCGGGTTCAAATCCCGTCGGGGCTACAACAACGCAATGCCCGCCCTCTTTCGAGGGCGGGCATTGTCGTTTCCGGGAGCACATGTCGTTCGCGGGTCGGCTCGCTCATCGCGGCGCCGTCAGGTCGTAGATCGTCACCCCGTCCACGTTCTGTGCGGTGAAATGGTGCCGCACCCAGGCGGTGATCCGCGCCGCCGTCGAATCCGCCGCATCGTCGCCCGGCCCGCGATCAGCACCGTCGACGAAGTAGTGGATATCCAGCGCCGCCACGTGGTCGCGGAACTGGTTCAGGGTCGGGGCGGGATCGCTGCCGTTGAACCCGCCGATCGCCATGACCGGCAGTTCGGTGGCGAGCTGGTATCCGGCCGCCCGGTTCGAGCTCACCGTGGCCGCGACCCATTCGTAGGCCTCGCCGTCGCGGTCCAGCAGGGCGGTCAACTTCTCGCTCGGTGTGCTGACCTGCATCGCGTTGCCGCCGGGGTTGTCGCGTCCCCGGGGGCCCGCGGCGGGACCGCCCGCCCGGCCACCATGCGTACCCGGTCCGAAACCCTCGGCGCCGGAGTTCTGCCCCCACGGCATCCGCGTACCCGCACGAACGTGCATCGGCATCCGGGGCCCGGCACTGGGAATCGGCCCGGTATGCGCGGTCGCGAGGGTGTCGACGGTATAGGCGAGCGGACCCGCGGCGCCGACCAGGCCCGCGGCGATCGCCAGCGCGGCAGCGATCCGCCGCGGCGCAGGCGACAGCAGCGCGACGGTGACCGCGATCCCGCCGACCAGCACCAGCCATCGCAGCCACGGTACGAATTCGATGTTGCGCGACAACAACATCCACGCGGTGGCGGTCGTCGTCGCCATCGTCACCGCGGCGACCGCTCGGACCCACGGCCGTTCCCGGCGCCGCCACAGCAGCGTCGTCCCCGCACCGACGAGTGCCGCGATCGCCGGGGCCAGCGCCACCGTGTAGTACTGGTGGAAGATGCCCCGCATGAAGCTGAACACCAGGGCGGTCACGAGCAGCCAGCCGCCCCACATCACGAGCGCGGCGCGCTGATGGTCGGTGCGGGATGCTCTGCCGCGCAGAACGATCGCCGCGACGAGCAGGATCAGCGCGGCCGGAAGCAGCCAGGCGATCTGACCGCCCTGGGCGGGCTGGAACAGCCGGGTCATCCCGCTCTCGCCCCAGAATCCGCCGCCGTGTGAGCCGAGGCTGCCGACCTCGTCGCCGTCGAGCCGGCCCAGGCCGTTGTATCCGAAGGTCAGCTCCAGCACCGAATTGTGTTGGGAACCACCGAAATACGGTCGGGAATCGGCCGGCCACAGCTCGGCGAGCAGAATCCACCAGCCGGCGGCGGCGACCATGGCCGCCGCCGCGGCGCCCAGATGCGCGATCCGCTTGCCCAGACGTGGCGGGCCGGCGATCAGGTAGGTGATCGCGAGGGCGGGGACCACCAGCAGCACCTGCAATTGCTTTGCCAGGAAGCCGAATCCGATGATGGCGCCGCACAGCACCAGCCATCGCAGCCGCCCGTCCTCGAGCCCGCGCGTCATGGCCCAGCATGCCGCCACCATCAGCAGGACCAGCAGCGCATCCGGATTGTCGAACCGGAACATCAGCGCCGCCACCGGTGTCACGGCGAGCGCCGCGCCCGCGAGCAGACCGGCCACCGGCCCGAAAGGCCGGCGCACCGTCGCCCACAGCAGCGCGACCGCGCCCACGCCCATCAGCACCTGCGGCGCCAGCAGGCTCCAACTGGACAGCCCGAACGCCCGCACCGCCAGATCCATCGGCCACAGGGCGGCCGGGGTCTTGTCCACGGTGATCGCGTTCGCGGCATCCGAGGAACCGAAGAGGAACGCCTTCCACGACACCGAACCCGCTTGTGCCGCAGCCGCATAGAAGGAATTCGCCCACCCGTTGGCACTCAGGTTGCACAGGTAGGCGACGGCTGTCGTGAGCAGGAGCGCGGTCAGCGCCGGCCGCTCCCACCGTGGCCGGTCCGTAGCCGGCGACGGCGGGGCGGCCGACGCGTCCGGGGACATCGGCCGGATGAGGGTGGTCACCGCGGTTCCGTCGGGGCCTGTGCCGTCGGGATGTCCTCGACCGCGATGTCCTCGACGGCGATGTCCTCGACGGCGCTGCCGGCGACCGCGTTGCGGAAAACCCAGCGCAGTCCCACGAATCGGGTCAGCGTCGCCACCAGGTTCGCGACCACCAGTACCAGCAGTTCCACGTGCACGGACGCGTCCGGCGCCCACCGGTGCAGGGCGAACAGCGAACCACTGGTCAGCACCCAGGCGAAGGTGAAGATCAGCAGGCCCTGGAAGTGATGGGAGACCGCATTGCCCGAGCCGCGCACGCCGAAGGTGAAGGCGCGGTTCGCCGCGGTGTTGGCGACCGCGGTGATCAGCAGGGCGGCGAAGTTCGCGGGCTGGGCGCCCACCACGGCCTGCAACATCACGTACAGGAGCATGTAGGCCAGGGTGGAGAGCACACCGATGATGCCGAAGCGCACCAGCTGCCCGACCATGCCCAGCGGCACCCCGTCCACCAGCGGTTCCCGCCCGATGGCGGCGCGCAGCTCGTTGATCGGCAGCGCGCCGGTGGCCAGGCCGCGGCCCACCCGCCACACGCCGAGCAGATCCTTGCGGGCGGTGTCGACGATGTCCACGCGGCTGTCCGGATCGTCGATCCAGTCCACCGGCACCTCGTGGATGCGCAGCCCGGCGCGTTCGGCGATCACCAGCAGTTCGGTGTCGAAGAACCATTCCCCGTCCTCGACCAGCGGCAGGATCCGGCGCGCCACATCGGTGCGCATCGCCTTGAATCCGCACTGGGCGTCGGAGAACCGGGCCTGCAGCGAGGCTCGCAGAATCAGGTTGTAGCAGCGGGAGATGATCTCACGTTTGGGGCCGCGCACCACCCGCGAGGATTTCGCCAGCCGGGTGCCGATCGCCAGATCGGAATGTCCGGAGACCAGCGGGGCCACCAGCGGCAGCAGGGCGTTGAGGTCGGTGGACAGGTCGACGTCCATATATGCGACGACCTGTGCCTTCGAGGCCTCCCACACCGCACGCAGCGCGCGCCCGCGGCCCTTGCGGTCGAGGTGGACGACCTCGACCTCGGGCAGCTCCTCGGCGAGTGCGCGCGCCACGGCGAGCGTGGAATCGGTGGAGGCATTGTCCGCCACCGTGATTCGGGTCGAGAACGGAAATCCGTCACGCAGGAAAGCGTGCAGCCGGCGGACACATCCGGCGAGATCGCGCTCCTCGTTGTACACCGGGATCACGACCTCAAGCACCGGTGTGCGCGTCGAGTCGGGGGTGGTGGCCGCCTGGAACGCCATCGCTGTCTCGGTCATGATCCCAATCTCGGGGATCAGCCTTGGGCAGCGCTGCGTCCGACCTGTGAGCTTCCTGGGAGCGCGCCGGTTCGTCCGGCCTGGTCGTGGAGCGAATTCAGTTCTCGCGCAGCCGCCACAGCGGCGACACCGGACCGTGGCCGGCGCCGAGGTCGTAGGCGTCCTTCAGGCAGCGCGTGGTCCACTCCTTGGCGAAGGCCACCGCCTCCGGTACCCGGTAGCCGTGTGCCAGGGCGCAGGCGGAGGCGGCGGCCAGGGTGTCGCCGCCGCCGTGATCGTTACCGGTCGTGATGCGGGGCGCGGTGAGCTCGTGGAAGCGCTCGCCGTCGAACAGCAGATCGGTGCTGAATTCGGAGGAGCGCAGGTGGCCGCCCTTGACGACGGCCCAGCGCGGGCCGAGTGCGATCAGCTCCTCGGCGGCCTTGCGGGCGGTGCGATCGTCGGTGACGGCGATGCCGGTGAGCAGCCGCACCTCGTCCAGATTCGGGGTCACCAGCGTGGCGCGCGGAATGAGAACCGAGCGCAGTGCGTCCAGGGCTTCCGCATGCAGCAGTGGGTCGCCGTGCATCGAGGCCGCCACCGGATCGACCACCAGCGGCACGGTGCCGTCGCGTCCGATGCCGACCTCGTCGCAGACCTGCGCCACCGCCTCGATGATGGCGGTCGAGGCCAGCATGCCCGTCTTGGCGGCCGCGACCCCGATATCGCCCGTCACCACCCGCACCTGATCGGCGACGGTCTGCGGTGGGATCTCGTGGAAGCCGCTGACCCCCACCGAGTTCTGCACCGTCACCGCGGCCACCGCCACGCAGGCGTGCACCCCCAGCAGCGCCATGGTCCGCGAATCGGCCTGAATTCCGGCCCCGCCCCCGGAGTCGGTTCCGGCGATCGTCAGCACCCGGACCGGCGTAGCACCCGGTTCCGGCAACGGCAGCAGTTTCACGAGACAGACCCTACGACGCGCCGGCACGCGGCCGCAGCGTGGTCATCCACGCGGCCGTGCTGATGGCGCATTACGCCGATGCGAGAGTCCGGGCGCGTACGGTCGAGCCAACAGGATCATTCGGATCCTGCCAAACGAAGGACCCTCATGTCCGATAAATCTCCGCGCAGCACCATGTCCAAGAAGTCCGGCAAGTCGCTGAAGGAGAAGCGAGCGGAGAAGAAGGCCAAGGGCGTCACCTCATCGGGTGTCGAGACGACGGTCGCGGGGAAGAAGCAGCGGTAGGGCGCCCCGGCTGAGCAGTCGTACCGACTGCTCAGCCGCGGGGATTCACCGGACCCGGGCGAAGAACGTCCGGATGTCGCCGACCAGCACCTCCGGTGCCTCGTGCGCGGCGTAGTGTCCGGCCGCGTCGTTGGGTCCGCCGGTCACCGATCCCACGTCGTAGGAATTCCAGCTCACGATGTTCTTGTGGTCGCGCTCGGCGAAGCGGCGGATCGAGCGGAAATCGCCGGCGAACATGGCCAGCGCGGTCGGGGTGGTGGTCGGCCCGTCCGGATGCGCGGTGGCGTGGGCGTTCTCGTAGTAGAACCGGATCGAGGAGGCCGCGGTGCCGGTGAGCCAGTACAGCGCGATATTGCCGATCACGAATTCCGGATCGAGGCTTTCACCGAAAAGCTGTGCGTTCCAGCCCAAGAGCCCCAGCGGGGAGTCGCTGAGCGCGTAGGCCAGTGTCTGCGGTTGCTGGCTGCACAGGATGTTGAACGCCATCTTGTTGTCATGGAACCACTGCAGGTGCGCCAGCGCCCCCAGGTCCTGTTCGGACAAGCCCTCGAATTCCGCCGGATCGCCGGAGGGGAAGGAGAACAACTGTGTCACGTGGACCCCCACCACGCGATCACCGGCCAGCCGGCCGATCTCCGGGGAGATCATCGACCCGCCGTCGTTGCCGATCGCGCCGAAGCGCTGGTAGCCGAGCCGATCCATCAGCTCCACCCAGGCCCGGGCGGTGCGCTGGGTGTCCCAGCCGGTGCTGCGGGTCGGGCCGGAGAAGCCGAAACCCGGCAGCGACGGCACGACCACGTGGAAGGCCGGATGGTCGGGGGATTCCGGTTCGGTGAGCGCCTCGATCACGTCCAGGTACTCCAGTACCGAACCGGGCCAGCCGTGGGTGAGGATCACCGGCAGGGCATCCGGCCGCGACGAGCGGACATGCAGGAAGTGGATGTCCTCGCCGTCGATCTCCGCGCGGAACTGGGGATAGGCGTTCAGCCGGGCTTCCGTTGCGCGCCAGTCGAATTCGTTCAGCCAGTACTCGGCGAGCGCGCGCACCCGATCGCCCGGCACACCGTAGGCGTCACCGACACCGGGCAGTTCGTTCGGCCACAGCGCCCGGCGCAGCCGATCGGCGAGGTCGTCGAGGCGGTCCTGCGGGATGTCGATGTGGAACGGGCGGATGGTCATGATCGTCTCCCTCTGGAACGGAATGTTTCGTTCTGTTCAGACCGTATCAGAACGGATCATTCCGTTTCAAGTGCTACGCTGCGATCATGCCGAAATCAGCCGACCCCCCAGCTCACCAGGCGCTTCCCGGCCGCAAGGCGCAGGCCGCGCGCAACGACGGGATCATCCTCGACGCCGCCCGCGCGGTCTTCCTCGCCGATGCGACCGCGCCGATCTCGGCCGTCGCCGAACGGGCCGGGGTGGGGATCAGCGCGCTGTATCGCCGCTATCCGAGTAAGGAGGCGCTGCTGCGCACGCTCTGCTACCAGGGGCTGTGCCGCTACAACGCCGAGGGCGAGGCCGCGCTGGAGTTGCCGGCGGATGCGGACGTGCTGGCGGAATTCCTGCGCCGGGTGGTCGACGCCGATGTGCATTCGCTGACCGTGCGACTGGCCGGCACCTTCACGCCGGACGAATCCTTCGCCCCTCAGGTGCGGCGCTCGGCGGAATTGAACGAGGAGATACTGCGCCGGGCAACGGTTTCCGGCGGCGTGCGCGACGGGGTGACGGTCGCCGACCTGAGCCTGGTGCTGGAGGCGTGCGCGGCGATCGTCCTCCCCGATCCCACCCGGACCACGCAACTGCGTCATCGCATGCTCGCCCTGCTGCTCGACGGTCTGCGCACCCCGGGCGAACTCCCTGGCCCCGCACCGCAACCCGACGATTTCACCGCGCGCTGGCAGCCCCGGAAGTAGCTGTCGAATTCACCGCAGTGCGGTATTCGCGCCGACCCAGGTGGTGAGCGCCGCGTTCAACCCCTCGGTGCTGGAATCGACTGCGGCCCAGGCGATATAGCCGTCCGGGCGGATGAGGGTATGCGTGGGTGCCGGAACGGGCCCGAGGCCCGGAACGGTCCATTCGGCGCCCCGATCCTGTGCGCACACGATGTCCACCCGATCCTTCCAGTCGCTGATATCGGGCACCTCGGCTGCGTTGCGCACCAACACGATCGGCCGCCCCGGGCGCAGCAGTTCATGGACGCGGGCGGGGCCGTCGGCAGTCACGATGTCGGAATCCGGAACACGCCGGCCGCACAGCGGATGGTGGTCATCGCAGTCGTAGCGGATGTCGAGCGCGGTGATCATGAGTCCGAGGCGATGACGGACCTCGTCGATCGCGAGGAGGTCGGACATGCTGTCGCGCAACGCGTCCACGTGTGCGCCAGGTCGTGACAGCGCCGTCTGGGCGCGTGTGTTCTGCAGTACCCGTGCGGCGATCGGCCGGCGTTCGGACTCGTAGGTGTCCAGCAGCGCGTCGGAGGCATTGCCGCGCAGGACGGCGGCCAGCTTCCAGCCCAGGTTGGCCGCATCCTGCAGACCCAGATTCTGGCCTTGGCCACCGGCCGGGAAATGGATGTGCGCGGCATCGCCGGCCAGGAACACCCGGCCGACGCGGTAGCGATCGGCCTGCCGGGCGGCATCGCCGTAGTGGGTGACCCACCGCGGGCTGTGCATACCGAAATCGGTGCCGGCGAGTTCGGTGAATGCGCCGCGAAATTCGTCGAAGGTCAACTCGCTGCCCCGCTCGCGCACCCGGTCGTGGCACTGGGCGATCAGCCGGTACCACCCTGGCTCGAACTGGATCACGGAATAGTCGCCGGTAGCGCCCCGGGCGCCGAAGAACAACTCGGCAGGGGGAGCGGCGAGTTCGACATCGGCGATCATTCCCGTCACCGTCGCGTCGGTACCGTCGAAGCCGATGCCCGCGAGCTTGCGCACCGCACTGCGCCCGCCGTCGCAGCCGACCAGGTAAGCGGCGCGGATCCGGCGGGGGTGGGCCCCGCCGACCTCGACCTCCACCCCGGAATCGTCCTGACGAAATCCCGTGACCGGCGAATCCCACTGAACGGGCGCGCCGGCCGCCGTCGCGTGACGGTCCAACTCGCGCTCGATCACCGACTGCAACACCGCGAGCGTGTACGGGAAGCGGGTGTGGAAGTCGCTGAAGTCGAGCGGAAGTCCGCCGAAATGCCCCCGCGGCAGAGTGCGTCCCTGACGCAGCAGCTCGTCGAGCAGGCCGCGCTGGTCGAGGATCTCCATGGTGCGCGCGTGAATACCTCCGGCCCGGGATTCGCCGGTGCGGGCCGGCAGCGCGTCCAGCAGTTCCACTTCGACCCCGGCCAGCCGCAATTCGTACGCCAGCATCAGGCCGGTAGGCCCGCCACCTGCGACGACCACCTCGGTTGTGTGCACGACCCGCTCCTTAACGTTGTTAAAGCCTTAACGTCGTTAAGGAGACCGGAACGTTGTTAAGCTGTCAAGCAATCGACTGGGAGGTGCGATGAAACTCGACGCCAACGTCATCGGCGCGGCCGCGCTGGAGCTGCTGGACGAGACCGGGCTCGACGGGCTGACCATGCGCAAGGTGGCGTCGGCGCTGAACGTGCAGGCGCCGGCGCTGTACTGGCATGTCAAGAACAAGCAGGAACTGCTCGATGTGATGGCGCGCGCGGTCTTCACCGCCGCGGTCGACCGCGTGGAGGGGCCGCGCCGGGGCGAGAGCTGGCAGGACTGGATCGCCGAACTGGCCGGGCGGCTGCGGCGTTCGATGCTGCGCCACCGCGATGGCGGCAGACTGCTCGCCGGTACCTACGTCAGCGACGAATCGATGTGGCGCACAATGGAATTGACGCTACGCACACTGGAGGACGCGGGCTTCTCCGCCGATCAGGCCGGGTGGGTCTTCCCGATCGTCCTGCATTACACGGTCGGCTTCGTGATCGAGGAGCAGGCGCGTACGGGCGCGGACTACGGTGCCGACAATCCCTACGCCCACCTCGACCGGGCGGTGGACCCCGATCGCTATCCGCGTACGGCCCACTTGGTCACCACGCTGTCCTCGATCGATCCGAACGACGAATTCGACCACGGCGTCCGCGTGATCCTCACCGGAATCCGGACGCTCGCGAACATCGAGTGATGAGTCGCGGGCGTGCGGCACATCTGCGGCGCCGACGCACGCCCTGGCGGCGAGCGGGCGTCGGCGCGCGCAGCGTAACGGCCGGACCGTTACGGCACAACAGCTTTCGCTGTCAGGACACGACCGGCAGATAGACCTTTCCACCGGCCTCGGCGAATTCGGCCGACTTCTCGGCCATACCGGCCTCGATCGCCTCCACGTCGGTGAGTCCCTGCTTCTCCGCGTACTCGCGCACATCGGCGGAGATCCGCATCGAGCAGAACTTCGGGCCGCACATCGAGCAGAAGTGAGCGGTCTTGGCGGGTTCGGCGGGCAGCGTTTCGTCGTGGTACTCCCGCGCGGTGTCGGGGTCCAGCGAGAGCGCGAACTGGTCGTGCCAGCGGAATTCGAAGCGCGCCTTGGACAATGCGTCGTCGCGTTCCTGCGCCCGCGGATGCCCCTTGGCGAGATCGGCGGAATGCGCGGCGATCTTGTAGGTGATCACGCCGGTCTTCACATCGTCGCGGTTGGGCAGCCCCAGATGTTCCTTCGGGGTGACGTAGCAGAGCATCGCGGTGCCGGCCTGGGCGATGATCGCCGCGCCGATCGCCGAGGTGATGTGGTCGTAGGCCGGTGCGATGTCGGTGGCGAGCGGGCCCAGGGTGTAGAACGGCGCCTCCTCGCACAGCTCCTCCTCGAGCCGCACGTTCTCCACGATCTTGTGCATCGGGACGTGGCCCGGGCCCTCGATCATCACCTGCACGCCATGGGATTTCGCGATCTTGGTCAGCTCGCCGAGGGTGCGCAGTTCGGCGAACTGCGCCTCGTCGTTGGCATCCGCGATGGAACCGGGCCGCAGTCCGTCGCCGAGCGAGAAGGTGATGTCGTATTTCGCGAGGATCTCGCACAGCTCCGCGAAGTTCGTGTACAGGAACGATTCCTGGTGGTGGGCCAGACACCACGCCGCCATGATCGAACCGCCGCGCGAGACGATGCCGGTGACGCGCTTGGCGGTCAGCGGTACGTACCGCAGCAGCACCCCGGCGTGCACGGTCATGTAGTCCACGCCCTGCTCGGCCTGCTCGATCACGGTGTCGCGATAGATTTCCCAGGTCAGCTCGGTCGGATCGCCGTTCACCTTCTCCAGCGCCTGATAGATCGGCACGGTGCCGACCGGTACCGGCGAATTCCGCAGGATCCACTCGCGGGTCTCGTGGATGTTCTTACCGGTGGACAGGTCCATGATGGTATCGGCGCCCCAGCGGGTGGCCCACACCATCTTCTCCACCTCTTCGGCGATCGAGGAGGTGACCGCGGAGTTGCCGATGTTGGCGTTGATCTTCACCGCGAACTTCTTGCCGATGATCATCGGCTCGCATTCGGGATGGTTGTGGTTGGCGGGGATCACGGCCCGGCCGGCGGCCACCTCGTCGCGAACCAATTCCGGCGAAACACCTTCGCGCGCAGCGATATACCGCATCTCGGCGGTGATCGCGCCGGCTCTGGCCCAGGCCAGCTGGGTGCGCGGGCCCGGCACGTCCGGTTCGGTCCAGCCGGCGCGGAGCTTCGGAAGTCCGGCCTCCAGGTCGATCGTCGCCGAATCGTCGGTGTACGGCCCGGAGGTGTCGTAGACGTCGAAGTGTTCGCCGTTGGTCAGGTTGATCCGGCGGACCGGGATGCGCAACGTCGTCCCGTCGGCGTCGATCTGCTCGTAGTGCTTTGCGCTGCCCGCAATGGGGCCGGTGGTGACATGGTTCGACGACATGTGAGCTCAATCCTCCCTACGCCGGCATTACCCGGTCAGGTTCGTACGGTCGACGGCCCTCGATCCGCCCGAATGGGCTAGCCGTCCTCTCAGCCCGCTGGTGCGAGCCCCCGTTGGCACGATGTGGTACCCGGCCGAGGGTACCGCGCGACCGTGGGGCGCGTCACTGCCCCCGCGATCGGCCCCTGAATCGGACTCGGTAGTCGAACCGGCCCTGCTACGTCGAATACAGTGCCTCGATTTCGTCGGCGAAGTCGCGTAGGACCACGTTGCGCTTGAGTTTGAGGGACGGGGTGAGATAGCCGTTGGCCTCGGTGAATTCGGTGCGCAGCAGCCTGAACTTCCGGACCGCCTCGGCTCGGGATACGGCCGCGTTGCCGTCGTCGACGGCGGCCTGGATCGCGCTCAGCAGCTCCGGGTCGGAATCGAGGTCTTCGAGGGTGGCCTCGGAGGGTTTGCCGTGCAGCTGCTTCCAGATCGGGAAGTGCTCGCTGTCGACGGTGACCAGACAGGTGACGAAAGGTTTGGCGTCGCCGACGACCACGACTTCGCCGACGATGGCGTGGGCTCGAATGCGGTCTTCGATCACCGCCGGGGCGACGTTCTTGCCGCCGGCCGTCACGATGAGTTCTTTCTTGCGGCCGGTGATGGCCAGGTAGCCCTCGTCGTCGAGTGAGCCGATGTCGCCGGTGGCGAACCAGTCGTCGCGGAAGGTGTTCGCGGTGGCCACGGGGTTGTTCCAGTAGCCGGGGAACATCTGGGGACCTCGCAGCAGGATCTCGCCGTCTTCATCTATGCGAACCGTCGTGCCCGGCACCGGCTGGCCGACGGTTCCGATCTTCGGCCGGTCGTCCGGGTTGAAGGTGGCGATTCCGGAGGTTTCGGTGAGCCCGTAACCCTCCAGCACCGTGAAGCCGACGCCGCGGAAGAAGTGCCCCAGGCGTTCGCCGAGTGGAGCACCGCCGGAGAGGGCGTGCGTGGCCCGGCCACCGAGCGCGGCTCGCAGCTTGCGATACACCAAACGGTCGAACAGCTGATGGCGTAATCGCAGCCCCAGCGGGACGTGGTCGGCATCCAAGGCGCGGCTGTAGGCGATCGCCGTATCCGCGGCGATGTCGAAGATCCGGCCCCGATGCGTCAACTGCGCCTGCGTGCGCGCCGTGTTGAAGACCTTCTCGAACACCCGCGGTACGCCGAGAATCAGCGTCGGCCGGAAGGTGCCCAGCTCGTCGGTGACGTTCTTGACGTCGCCGACATGACCGATCTTGATCGGCACGAGCGCGGCGGCCACCTCGACGATCCGCCCGAACACATGGGCCAGCGGCAGAAACAGCAGGACCGACGACTCGCCCGTGCGGAACAGTTGCGGCAGGCGGGCGGTCGCGTTGCTCAGTTCGCCGAGGAAGTTGCCGTGGGTGATCCGGCATCCCTTGGGCCGGCCGGTGGTGCCGGAGGTGTAGACGATGGTCGCGAGAGAGTCCCCGGCGATCGCGGAGCGCCGTTCGTCCAGCGCGGCGTCGGTGACATCGGCGCCGGTTCGCACGAGGGTGGCGACGGCGTCCGCCTCGATCTCCCAGATGTGCGCGAGATCGGGCACCTGTTCCTGCACCTTGCCCACGACGGCCGTGTGCGCGGCGGTTTCCGTGATCACCGCGACGGCTCCGGAATCGGAGAGTATCCATTGCACCTGTTCGGCGGAGGACGTCTCGTACACCGGAACGGTGACGGCCGCGGCGCACCAGATGGCGAAATCGAGCAGTGTCCACTCGTACCGGGTGCGGGACATGATCGCCACCCGATCGCCCGGCTCGATACCACTGGCGATCAGGCCCTTGGCCGCCGCTCGCACCTCGGCGAGGAATTCGACCGCGGTCAGATCCTCCCATCGGGAGTCGCGTTTTCGAGCGATGACCGCGACGTCGGGATACTTTTCGGCGTTGCGGTGAACAAGGTCGCCGAGGGTGGCGCCGGGGGGAACTTCCTGTAGGGCCGGCAGGCTGTATTCGCGCATAGCTGCTCCTCGTAAGCCACGCTGCCGATGGTGTTCACCGCACCGAACGGTTGGGGAAGACGCGCTCCGTGCTGTGACGTCTCTCACATTGTAGTCGCGCTGCACAATTATCGGTTGTGTCTGCCAGGAGGGTGACACCCCGCCGATCAGCGGCGAGAGGGCAGGATCCGGCCGCTGACCTCACCCAACGCCATAGGTGAGCCGCCGGGGCCAGGGGCCGTCGCGGTCAGCAGGACCGTATCCCCGTCGGCGAGGAAGGTCCGCTCGGAGCCGCCGACGTCGACGGGTTCGGCGCCGTTGCCGGAGAGTTCGATGAACGATCCGCTCTGATCCCGGCGGGGACCCGAGATGGTGCCGGAGGCGAACAGGTCGCCGGGCCGGGTGCCGGCGCCGTTGGCCGTCAGATGGGCCAGCATCTGCGCCCCCGACCAGTACATCGCCCGATACGGCGGCGCACTCACCGGGACGCCGTTCCAGTGCACGCGCACGTCGATGTCGAATCCCCAATCCTGTTGTCCCCGTAGATAGGGAAGCGGTTCCGGGGTTTGTTCCGGCAGCGCGATCCGGGCGGATTCCAGCGCGGCGAGCGGCGTGATCCACGCCGCCAGCGAGGTGGCGAACGATTTGCCGAGGAACGGGCCGAGCGGCTGTCCCTCCCAGGCCTGTATGTCGCGGGCCGACCAGTCGTTGACCAGCGCCACGCCGAAAACATGATCGGGGAACGCGTCCACCGCGATCGATGTCCCGAGCTCGGAACCGGCGCCGACGACGAAGCCGAGTTCCGCCTCGATGTCCAGCCGTGCGGACGGCGCGAATTCCGTTGCGCCCGAGCTGGTCCGGCGCTGTCCGCAGGGCCGGATCACCGGGGTGCCCGAGACCACCACGCTGCCCGCGCGCCCGTGATAACCCACCGGCAGGTGTCGCCAATTCGGCAGCAGCGGTTCGCCGCCGGGACGCAGGAACCGCCCGAGCCGGGTGGCGTGGTCGATACTCGCGTAGAAGTCCACATAGTCGCCGATCGCGATCGGGAGCTTCGATCGCACCGACGCGAGCGGATGGATCACCGCCGCGGGCAGTGGCCCGCGCACCGCCTCCCGCAGCCGTTCGCGCACCGTGTGCCAACGCCGTGGCCCCTGGGCCAGGAAAGCGTTCAGATCGGGTCGCGCGAACGTCGAATCATCCAGCAACACAGAAAGATCCACGACATCCGAGCCGATCCGGGCGCCGACTCGGAAATCGCCGCCGGGCGGCGCGAACACCCCGTAGGGCAGGTTGTCCGGCCCGAACGGGGCATCGTCGGACACCTCCAGCCGGACCGTGGCGTTCACGCCCGCTCCGAACTCGGCCCGCGGCCCGACCAGGTCCACGCGTAATCCGGGTCCTCGCAGGCCAGGGCGCCCTCGCCGAGCCCCAGCGGGCGGAAGGTGTCGACCATCACCGCCAGCTCGTCGAAATAGTCCACGCCGATACTGCGCTCGTAGGCGCCCGGCTGCGGACCGTGCGCATATCCGCCCGGATGCACCGAGACCGATCCCGGTCCGATACCGGAACCGCGCCGCGCCTCGTAGTTTCCGCCGCAGTAGAACAGGATCTCGTCGGAGTCGACGTTGGAGTGGTAGTAGGGCACCGGAATCGACAGCGGGTGGTAGTCGACCTTGCGGGGTACGAAATCGCAGATCACGAAGTTCGTCCCCGCGAAGGCCTGGTGCACCGGTGGCGGCTGATGAATCCGGCCGGTGATCGGCTCGAAATCGGCGATATCGAAGGTGTACGGGTACAGGCAGCCGTCCCAGCCCACCACGTCGAACGGATGATGGGCGTACACCATTCGGGTGCCGAGTATTTCGGCGCCGGGCCGATGTTTCACCAGAACCTCGACCTCGGTGCCGGACTCCTGGAGCGGCTCGGCGGGACCGTGCAGATCCCGCTCGCAGTACGGCGAATTCTCCAGGAACTGGCCGCTTGCGGACAGATACCGCTTCGGTGCGGTGATATGTCCGGTCGCCTCGATGATGTAGCCGCGCAGCGGTTCCGGGCCCTGCGGCCGCCAGCGATGCGTGGTCGCCCGCGGCAGCAGCACGTGATCGCCGGCGTGCACCGGCAGCCGCCCGAAAACGGTATCCACCACGCCCGATCCGGATTCGACGTAGACCAGCTCGTCACCGATCGCGTTGCGGTACAAGGGGGATTCGCGCAGCGCCGCCACATAGGAGATGCGCACGTCGTCGTTGCCGAGGATCAGGCGGCGGCCCGTCACGACGTCGGTCTGCGCGAGTACGGACTCGGGGAACAGTTCGTGCAGCCGCAGGTGCCGGTGCCGCAGCGGATGGTTCGGCACGGTCCGGGGATTCGGCGGCCGCCAGACCGAGGAGTCGACGATCGCCGGCGGCAGGCCGCGGTGATACAGCAGCGACGAGTCGCCGGAGAAGCCTTCCTCGCCCATCAGCTCCTCGTAGAGCAGCTGCCCCCGTTCGTCACGATGCTGGGTGTGCCGCTTCGCCGGTAGGAATCCCAGTTGCCGATAGAACGCCATACCGCTCTCCCGCCGGGTCGCTGGTCGAATGGACGCCGATTTCCATTTTAGCTAGACCGATTGCCGGAGAGTGCGAACTTCGGCCGGCAGAAATACCAGTCGAGCGGCGGTTTCGCGACAGCTCTCAGGCCGAGCGCAGCGCCCGGTAGACCGCCGCGCCCACGAAGGCGCCCAGATCCTGCGGGGTCCACTTGTCGCCCTCGGTCACCAGCGTTCGCACCGCGCCCTCACCGGCCGAAACCCACAACTCGACCAGTGCGGGCAGTTTGCGTTCCGCGTCGACGGTTCCCCACGCCTCCAGCGTGGGCCGCAACCGGCGGGTGCAGCGCTCGACCGCGAAGCTGCGCCCACGTCCGAACGAACTCGCCACCGCCGGATCGGGATTGCCGTGCAGCAGTTTCCAGGTGTCGGGGCGTTTGGAGACCGTCTCCAGCAGGGCGCGGAACCCCTCGACGAAGACCTCTTCGTCGGCCTCCACCCGGCGCGGCGGCAGGGCGTCCATGATGCCGGCCAGCAGCAGCCCCTCCTCACGCTGGATGAGGGCGTTGATGAGTTCGACGCGATCGGCGAAGCAGGCGTAGACCACCGGCCGGGTCACGGTCAGGCGTTCGGCCACGGCGGCGATGGTGACGGCCGCGATCCCCTCGTCCGCCGCGATGCGCAGCGCCGCATCCAGAACCTGCGGGCGGCGGCGTTCGGGGCCGAGATGCTGGGCCCGTTGACGCGGTCGTACCGCGGATTCCGAAGCCATGGCGAACAAGATAGCAGTGGTAGAGGGCGGTTATGCCGGTCGCATCGCACCGGCGGAGGGCAGCCGCGCGGGCGGGTCTCCGCCGATCGGGGATGCCGATCGAGATATCGAATGCGAGCACATTCCGAGCAAATTGCCGCGAGGCGGGGCGCGATTGGGAAAAGTGAATCGCGGATGGACTGGTCCGCCCGCATAAGTTACCCCGAATTCTCTAGTCTCGGCCGGTTACGGTTGCGTAAGTGAACGCGGGTACGGCAACCTCCGACGGAGAACAATCGACGATGGCGAGGAGGCCCTGAGCGTGTCGCACTACAAGGCGAACCTTCGGGATATCGAGTTCAACTTGTTCGAGGTGTTGGGAATCGGTGCGCTGCTGGAGGCCGGCGCGTACGGCGATCTGGATACCGAAACCGCACGCGGAATGCTCACCGAGGTGCAGCGGTTGGCGGAGGGGCCGGTAGCCGAGTCGTTCGTCGACGCCGATCGCAATCCGATCTCGTTCGACGCGGCCGAGCACGAGGTCATAGTGCCGGACCCGCTGCGCAAGACGGTCGCGGCGGTCAACGAGGCCGGCTGGTCCGGACTGGGTATGCCCGAGGACATGGGCGGTGTCGACGCCCCGTCGCCGCTGATCTGGGCCATCCAGGAAATGCTTGTGGCGGCGAACAATTCGGCCAGCTTCTTCAATATGGGCCCGCTCATGCACCAGGTGCTGTACCGCGAGGGCACCGAGGAACAGCGGCGGTGGGCCGAGCACGCCTGGGAAAACCGCTGGGGCGGAACGATGGTCCTCACCGAACCCGACGCCGGATCCGATGTCGGCATGGGCCGCACCAAGGCCGTTTCGCAGCCCGACGGGACCTGGCACATCGAAGGGGTGAAGCGCTTCATCTCCGGTGGTGACGTCGGCGACACCGCCGACAACATCTTCCACCTCACCCTGGCGCGGCCCGAGGGCGCCGGCCCGGGTACCAAGGGCCTGTCGCTGTTCGTGGTGCCGAAGTACCTGTTCGATTCGCAGACAATGGAATTGGGCGAGCGCAACGGCGTGCTGGTGACCAACCTCGAACACAAGATGGGCATCAAGTCCTCGCCGACCTGTGAGCTGACCTACGGTGGCGACAAGCCCGCGATCGGTTACCTGGTCGGCGACGTGCACAACGGCATCGCCCAGATGTTCAAGGTCATCGAGAACGCTCGCATGATGGTCGGCGTGCTGTCGGCGGGAACCCTGTCCACCGGATACCTGAACGCGCTGGAGTACGCGAAGTCTCGCGTGCAGGGCGCCGATCTGACCCAGATGGCCGACAAGACCGCTCCGCGCGTCACCATCACCCACCACCCGGACGTCCGGCGCAGCCTGGCGCTGCAGAAGTCCTATGCCGAGGGCCTGCGGGCGCTGTATCTGTATTGCGCGTCGTATCAGAACGACGATGTGGCACAGGCGAATTTCGGCGCCGACCCCGATACCGCGGCGCGGGTCAACGACCTGCTGCTGCCGATCGTCAAGGGCGTCGCCTCGGAACGGGCGTACGAAACCCTCACCGAGTCGCTGCAGACCTTCGGTGGCTCGGGATATCTGCAGGACTACCCGATCGAGCAGTACATCCGCGACGTGAAGATCGACTCGCTGTACGAGGGTACGACCGCGATCCAGGCGCAGGACTTCTTCTTCCGCAAGATCGTTCGCGACAAGGGCGTGGCGCTCGCCCATGTCGCCGGACTGGTGCAGCAGTTCGTCGAGAGCGAGCCCGACACCCTGAAGGCGGAGAAGACGCTGCTGGGCGCCGCGCTCGCGGATGTGCAGGCGATGGCGACCGCGCTCACCGGCTATCTGGTGGCCGCGGCGCAGACGCCGGAGGAGATCTACAAGGTCGGACTCGGTTCCGTGCGCTTCCTGCACGCCGTGGGCGATCTCGTCATCGGCTGGCGGCTGCTGGCCCAGGCGCAGGTCGCGCAGGCCGCGCTGGCGGGACAGCCGGCGGAGAAGGATCGGCTGTTCTACGCCGGAAAGGTCGGCGTCGCATCGTGGTTCGCCAAGAACCAGCTACCGCTGCTGAGTGGTGTGCGGGCCGTGGTGGAAAACCTCGATACCGACATCATGCAGCTGGAGGAGGGCGCCTTCTAGGCTCGAAGCCCACACCGCGCACACGGCCGGCCGGGAAATCCCGGCCGGCCGTGGCGTATTCGTGTCCGACTCGCCCGCGTGCGGTACCCGAATGCGGGTACAACTGTCGGCATGGTGTTCCCGATGGCCTTCGGCTGGATCCAGGCATTGCTGGCGGTGCTCTTCGTCGTCGCGATCGCGATGCTGGTCACGGCCGTCCTGCGCGCCCGGAAGGCGGGCTGGCGCAGCCATATCGGGCGCGGCGCGAGTGGGCTGGTGGTGCTGCTGGTGGCGGTCGTCCTGCTGTGGGCGGTGACCCTGCTGCAGACCTACCTCGGGCTGACCGGTGAGGTGAAGGCCGCGCACGTCGTCGCGAAAAGCGTTGCGGGCAAAGACCATACCCTCGATATCGAGCTCACCCTCTACGGCGACGGCCATCACGACGAGACGCATCAGACCTATCGGATCGAGGGTGATCTGTGGGTGCTACAGGCCGATATCGTGGAATTGGAGCCGTGGGTCAACGCGCTCGGATTCCATTCCGGCTACAAGGTGACCCGGCTCTACGGTCAGCGGCTCGACGGTGCCGCGGTGAGTCAGCACCAGACCATGCTCAATGGCGGCGACGGAGACTTCTTCACCGATATGCGCGAGCACAGCTGGTACACCGAACCGTTCATCCGCTCGGCCTACGGCAACGCGGTGATCGCGATGCCCGGCAGTTACGACGTCTACATCTCCCACGACGCCATCAAGACCCGGCAGAGCTGACCTCCGGTCCCGGCCGCTCCGAAAGCGCCGGAGAGTCCGAGAATTCGACCACCACGGGCGCATGATCGCTGGCGCCCTTACCCTTTCGTTCCTCGCGATCGACCCCGGCATCGACGGCGCGGGCGCTCAGCGCGGGTGAGGCGAGGACGAAATCGATGCGCATGCCCTCCTTGCGCGGAAAGCGCAGCTGGGTGTAGTCCCAGTAGGTGTAGACACCTGGACCGGGGGCGAACGGGCGCATCACATCGGTGAATCCCGCCGCCACGACGGCGTCGAACGCGGCTCGCTCCGGCGCCGAGGTGTGCGTCTTGTGCGCGAAGAATTCCGGCGACCACACGTCGTCGTCGGTGGGTGCGATATTCCAGTCGCCGCACAGCGCGATCTGCGCCGACGGGTCGGCCCCCAACCAGGCCGCGCCGGAATCACGCAGGGCCGCAAGCCATTCCAGCTTGTAGGTGTAGTGCGGATCGGTCAGTGTGCGCCCGTTGGGTACGTACAAACTCCACACCCGGACGCCACCGCAGGTGGCGCCGATCGCCCGTGCCTCCACCACCGGCGCGCTGATCAGCGAGGCCCCGGCGTCCTTGTCGAATCCGGGCTGGCCGGGGAAGGTGACCTCGACCTCGTCGATGCCCACCCGGGAGGCGATCGCCACCCCGTTCCACTGACTGAAGCCGGTGTGCACGACCTCGTAGCCGGCCTCTTCGAACCGCTCGGCCGGGAACTGGTCGTCGCGGCATTTGGTTTCCTGGATGGCCAGCACATCGATATCGGCGCGGTCCAGCCACGACACGACCCGATCCACTCGGGATCGAATCGAATTCACATTCCAGGTGGCCAACCGCATGAAACGAGGTTAGTCGGCGGGTTCACTCGCGGCGGTGGCGGCCCGCGTCGGGGTCCGGAGCGGCGTAGCGGTAGGTGTGATGGTCGACGAAGCCCATCTCCCGGTACATCGCGAGGGCGGCGTCGTTGTTCACCTCCACCTGGACGTAGGCGTGGGTGGCGCCGCGTTTGTAGCCCCAGTTGATCAGTTCGGCGCAGACGAGGGTGCCCAGGCCGTGGCGGCGGTGGGGTGCGGCGACCGCGAGACAACTCAGGCCGATCCAGTGTCGGCCGTCGGGGGCGGTGGTCAGGGCGCCGCGGCCGATCGCCAGCGGAGTCGGCAGGCCCAGCGCGGCGAAACCGAGTTCACCGTCGCGGACCGCGGTGAGCACGTCGGTATCGGGCAGCGGCGCGGCCACGTCGACGGTGTCCTCCCCGCGGTGCCGGTGCAGTTCCAGCCAGGCCGGGTGCGGCCGCTCGTCGATGCGGACCATCGACGGACCCTGCGGCAGTACGAAAGTGGCGATATCGATGCCGAGCACCCTCGTCTCGCCCCAGGTGCGCCAGCCCGGCGGCACCGGCGCCAGGCGGTCGGGGAGCCGAAGCTGCAGCGGCAGACCGTGTTCGGTGTACCACTCGCCGATGCGTTGCAGCGTGCGCATGTCGAGGGCGGCGTTGCGACCGGATTCGCCCAGTGGCACAGCGGAATTCGCGCGATGGCTGTATCCGTTGCCGGCACTGCACAACCAGCCGTCGAACCAGGCCCGCTCGAGTCCGGGCCACCCGTCGATCGCCGCCGCTTCCAGCGCGCGGATCTCACCGATCCGGATCGGGCGCGGCCCCAATGCTTTCATCGCCACCACCCGATCGGGTGCGATGGTTACCGTGGTGCCGTCGGCGGTGCGGACCCGCACCGGATCCGGTGCGACGAGTTCGCCGATCACATCCGTGAACTGCTGCGGATAACCCTCGGGCAGGCGGTACCGCACCACCACGCGGCGCCCGAGCGGGATATCGGGACGGTCAGTCGTCATGCCCGAACGGATCCGGCACCTCGCCCGGCACCCAGCTCAGACCCGGTGTGCCCCAGCCGTTGCGCTTGATCGCCTTCTTCGCGGCGCGGGCGTTGCGGCCGATCAGCACATCCACATAGAGGAAGCCGTCGAGGTGGCCGACCTCGTGCTGGAGCATGCGGGCGAAGAAACCCTTGCCCTCGATGGTGACCGGCTCGCCGTGTTCGTCGGTGCCGGTGACCCGCGCCCAGTCGGCGCGGCCGGTGGGGAACTGCTCACCCGGAACGGAGAGGCAGCCCTCCTCGTCGTCGTCGGGATCGGGCATGGTTTCGGGGATCTCGGAGGTTTCCAGCACCGGGTTGATCACCGCGCCGCGCCGCCGCTGCACCGAACCGTCGGGCTGCACGTCGGGGCAGTCGTAGACGAACAGGCGCAGCGATTCACCGACCTGATTGGCGGCCAGCCCGACTCCGTTGGCGGCATCGAGGGTTTCGTACATGTCCGCGATCAGGCCGGCGAGCTCGTCCGGCGACTGCGACACCTGCCGGGTCGGGTTGTGCAGCACCGGATCGCCGACGATGCGGATCGGGAGAATCGCCATGGTGGCACACTTTACGCGGCGCCGCGTGTACGGCCCGACACGCCGTACGACGCCTCGGTGAACGGGTGTGCCGCGTGGTTGAATGACGACGACTGTCGTCCGTTGTTGATTCGGCGAGGGAGCGATATGGACAGCGCAGCGGCCCGGAATCTATCCGCAAGCGAGGACAGCTCCGCGAGCGAAGAGATCGTGGCAGTGGTCGAAGGCGCCTCCGGCGCGGCGGTCGAAGGCGCCTCCGGCGCGGTGGTCGAGGGCGCCCCCGAGGGGGCCGCGGTCGACGGTCTCACCCGTCGCGAACTCGACATCCTCGATTTCGAGCGCAAGTGGTGGAAGTACGCCGGTGCCAAGGAAGAAGCCATCCGGGAGCTGTTCGCCATGTCCGCCACCCGTTACTACCAGGTCCTCAACGCCGTCGTCGACAAGCCCGAGGCGCTGGCCGCCGATCCGATGCTGGTGAAACGGCTGCGCCGGTTGCGGGCCAGCCGGCAGAAATCGCGGGCGGCGCGGCGGCTGGGCTTTCAGGTCTGATCGGCCGATGTCCGATGCGCGCGCACGCTCATCCCTGCGACTAGGGTCGACACCGTGAGCAACCCGAATCCGCCCTCCGGTGGACCGCCGCTGCGAGCACTCGCGATGGTGCTGATCGCGCTGGCCATCGTCTTCGCGGGCCTCGGCGCGATGGCGCTGTCGAACTCGAGTTCCGATTCCGCTGCTGCGGAGACCTCGTCGGACACCGAAACGACGGCCGCGCCGGTCACCACCACCCGCGCCGCCGCCACCACGACGGCGGCCACGACCACCGCGGCGCCGACGAGCACGCTCACCACGACCACCGCGGCGGCGACCAGCACGACGGCCGGTGTGGACAAGACCGTCCCGGTCCGGGTGCTGAACAACAGCACCGTCGCCGGCCTGGCCTCCCGCACCGGGAGCCAGCTCACCGCGTCGGGCTTCGACGTCACCGAGACCGGCAACTATCCCGGCGGTGTGATCGCGAAAACAACTGTCTATTACGGAAATTCCCCGCACGAACGGGAAACCGCCCAGGCGATCGCGAATGAACTGGGAGTATCGGCCGAGCCGCGTTTCGCCGGAATCGCGGACTCGCCGCCGGGCGTCATCGTCATCGTCACCGGTAACTAGAACCCAACCGAGCCCCACCAGTGCGGTGCATAACGGCTCTGGCAAGATCTTGTCCGGTAAGGAATCTGTTCAACCAGCACTACTCGTAAACTCGGTACTCGTAAAGGAGTTCTCCGATGGCCCCCTCCGCAACCCGTCGCCCCTCCTGGCGGACTGTGACCCCGATGCTGGCGATCGCGGCTTTCGGCCTGGTCGCGTGCAGCAACAGCCAGGAGTCGAGCGACGTCAAGGGGACCACCCCGCCGGTATGGACCGGTAGCGCCGGTCCGGCGGAGAACTCCGGCACCGGCGCCGAGCAGAACCCGCCCTCCGGCGATTCGGTCTCGGTGCAGTTGAAGGACCCCTCCGGCGCGCAGGTCGGCACCGCCACCATCGCCAAGTCCGGCGACAAGCTGCAGATCACCGTCGACGCGCACGGCCTGCAGCCGGGCTTCCACGGCCTGCACATCCACCAGAACGGCAAGTGCGAGCCCAACTCCACCGCCCCGTCCGGCGGCGCGCCGGGCAACTTCCTCTCCGCCGGTGGCCACCTCCAGGTGGGCGAGTCGAACGCCCATCCCTCCAGCGGCGATCTGACCTCGCTCGAGGTCGGTAAGGACGGCACCGCGAAGCTGGTGACCACCACCGACTCCGTGACGCTGGACCAGGTCAAGGGCAAGGCGCTGATGATCCACGCCGGCGCCGACAACTTCGGCAACATCCCGAACCGCTACCTGCAGGCCAACGGTGGCGCGCCCGGACCCGATGCCGAGACTCTGGCAACCGGCGACGCGGGCGGCCGGGTCGCCTGCGGCGTCATCGGGTAAGAGCGGATTCGTCATGGGTTGGGCTGGCTCTCGAACGGTTCCCTGGAACGGCTCGCCCCGCCCGACGCTGGGCGTCGAATGGGAGATCGCGCTCGTCGACAAGCAGACGCGCAATCTCTCCAATACGGCCGCCGCGGTCTTCGATCAGGTCGGTGATCTGCGGGCGCCCAACGGCCCGCCGCATGTCACCAAGGAACTGCTGAAGAATACGGTCGAACTCGTCAGCGGTGTCCACGACACCGTCGGCGAGGTGGTCGACGAGATGCACGCCACGATGGACACCGTGCGCGCGGCCGCCGACCGCGTCGGTGTGGACCTGTTCTGCGCGGGCACCCATCCGTTCGCCCAGTGGTCGACGCAACAGCTGACTCGCTCCGAGCATTACGACGAGCTGATCAGCCGCACCCAGTGGTGGGGCCGCCAGATGCTGATCTGGGGCGTGCACGTGCACGTGGGAGTCTCGCACCCGGAGAAGGTCTTTCCGATTCTCAACACGCTGCTGCTCTCGTATCCGCATCTGCTGGCGCTGTCGGCGTCCTCACCGATGTGGGCCGGCATCGATACCGGGTACGCGAGCAATCGCGCGCTGATGTTCCAGCAGCTGCCGACCGCCGGCTTGCCGTTCCAGTTCGAGAACTGGTCGCAGTTCGAGTCTTTCGTGCACGACCAGATGAAAACCGGTGTGTTCGAACAACTCGGCGGGATGCACTGGGATATCCGCCCCGCGCCGAAATGGGGGACCATCGAGGTCCGCGTCTGCGACGGCATCCCCAGTCGCTTCGAACTTTCCGCGCTCGTCGCCCTGATCCACTGCCTGATCGTGGATCTGGATCGCAGGGTGGAGGCGGGGGAGACCATGCCCACCCTGCCGCCGTGGCATGTGCAGGAGAACAAGTGGCGCGCAGCGCGGTACGGCCTGGACGCGATCATCATCACCGACTCCGACAGCAACGAGCGGCTGGTCACCGACGATCTGATGGATCTGCTGGATCGGTTGCAGCCCACCGCGAAACTGCTGCAGTGTGAGAACGAGCTCGCGCGGGTGCCCGATATCGTCGAACGCGGGGCGTCGTATCAGCGGCAGCGACGAGTGGCGGCGGCCGCGCAGGGCGATCTGGTCGCGGTGGTGGACGCGCTGGTCAAGGAATTGAACAGCTGAGTCAGCGGTCCTCCGGCGCGGCCGGGGTGATGGCGGTGCCGGCCAGCAGCAGGGCGGCGATCAATTCGGTGAGATGGGTACGGGTGGCGCGGAATTCGCCACGAATCCACGCCGCTACCAGTTCCAGCGTGCCGCTGACGACGGCGTAGGCGGTCATATCCAGGTCGAGCGGGGCGGCGGCCGGGTCGGGCGGGCGTAGTTCCCGCACCAACGCGGCCATGGCGGCCGCGATATCGCGCTGAGTGCTGAGCCGGCCGCTCTGCAATGCGGCATCGGAATGGGATGCCAGCACCAGCGCTTGGCGTCGCGGGTCCGCGGCGAGGAATCCGAGCGCGGCGTCGGCGGCGGCACGGACCTGTTCGTGCAGATCCGGTCCCGCGGCCAGCGTGGCCGAGATCACGGCCGCGATGCCGTCGGCGGTGAGCTGCCCGGCCAGGGCCTGGACCAGGACGTCGCGATCGGCGAAATGTTCGTAGAAGTACCGGTCGTTCAGGCGGGCACGGGCGCAGACCGCGCGCTTGGTCACCGCATTCGCGCCGCCCTCTGCGAGCAGGTCCAATGCCGCGTCGAGCAGGGCGGTGCGCCGCCGTTCCCGGCGTTCGGCCGCGCTGATCCCGCCGTAGGCGCGCACGGCGCGACCTCGGGACTCCGCATCCGCATTCATGATCTTGACCACCGCCCTCTTTTGGTGCACTCTGACACCAGAATCATTTGTGGTGCCGCGTGGCACCACACTAATCGGAACAAGGGAGTTCTGTGATGTCCTGCCCCGTGTCTCATGAGACGCCGACGCGGGAGCCGGCGCGCTCGGCCGGTGATGCCGCGACGACTCGCGCACACGCCGATGCGTCGGCGGCCGCGGTGCGACGGTTCGAGCGGGTGGCCGGGTCGGTTTTCCTCGGACTCTTCGGTGTCGGCCTGTACGACCAGACCATGCTGCCCGCCGTCTCGGCCGCGCTGGAGGTCACCGGCCGGGTTCGCGACGAGCCGTGGGGGCGCGCGCGGCGTACCGCGGCGGCCGATCAGATCCTGTACCAGGCGGAGGAGGCCGACCGGCTGGCCGAGGCCGAGCGGCTCTTGCGACTGCATCGCGATGTGAAGGGAGTCGGCGCCGACGGCGTGCGGTATTCGGCGCTGGCGCCGGAATCGTGGAACTGGATCCTCTACTCCGCCTTCTTCGTTCAGTACCACGCGTATCGGACGGTCACCGGCGATCGGCCGACGGCCGCCGACGACCAGGCGATCTGGGACGCCTTCCGGGCGAGCACCGCGCCGCTGCACCTTCCCGGCCGGTCCGTGCCGCTCGCCGACTACCGCGAGATGGTCGAGCACTACAACCGCGTGGTCGCCGAGCAATTGCGGCGCACTCCCACGCTGACCGCGGCCACCGGCGCGATCGACGCGGCGCCGCGGCCGGACTTCCTGCCGCCGCTCGCCGAGCCGCTGTGGCGGATGGTCGCGCCGTTCATCCGGCACGTGATCATCGTGCTGGGTTGCGGGATCATGCATCCCCAGGTGCGCGAGCTCATGCCGTACCCGTGGACTCCGCGGCAGGAGCGCGAATTCCGCGCCCTCGCAACGGTACTGCGCCTGGCCTACCACGCGCTGCCGGCCGCGGTGACCGATACCGCCTTGGCGCGCAACCGGCGCCGCTATCGCAAGCTGGTCTCGAAATACAAAGGGATGGGGCTGAATTCGTTCGCTCCCGACCTGGTATCCGCCCGACGCTGACCAACCAGTGGCCTCGAATCGCTTCCTCGACAGCACCTTTCGGGACAGCAGCTATTCGTGTCCGACCGGCAGGAAGCGGGCGACCTGCTCGTCGGCGAGAAAGTCGAGCAGCAACCGGTTCACCAGCTCGGGCTTTTCCAGCGGTAGCGCGTGCGACGTGCCGGGAACGACGGCCAGCTGCGCATCGGCGACCGTGCGGGCGAGCAGTGCGCTGTGCTCGACTCGCACCCAATCGCCGTCACCCTGCAGGAAGAGTGTCGGTGCGGTGATGCGGGCGATGTCGCCGAGGGGAATCTCCGGCTCCTCGCGCCACATTCGCATGATCTTGTCGTAGACGACGGGGAAGTGGTCCGGGCCGTCCGGCGACAGCGGTGCGTGCAATCCTTCGAACATGGCACGGGTGCCGGCATCCTCGGCAAGATCGTCCAGTGCCGCCCGCGACGACGGCCACTCGCCGTCCAGCGACAAATACTGGCCGATCACCACCAATTTGCCGACCAGCTCCGGCCGCGCGATGGCAACCAGCGCCGCTACCGCGCCCCCGTCGCTCCACCCGATCAGATGGGCACCGCGTAGCGCCATGGCGTCCAGCCAGGCGGCCGTATCCTCGGCCATCGCCGCATAGGTGATCGGCCCGGGCACATCGGCGGTCCTGCCGTGTCCGCGCCGCTCCGGCACGTACACCCGATAGTGCCGAGCCAGCTCGTCCACCTGCTGTCCCCACGATTCGGCCGTCCCGAGCCCACCGTGCAACAACACCACTGGCTCACCGTCCCCGTGCACCTCGTAGTAGGTCCGCAACCCGCCCGCGTCGATGTATTCACCCATGCGTGCAGTCTGGCCCGATTTCGGTCAGCGGTGGAATTCGCGCCAGGCCTTCTGGGTGTCGGTGAGCTTCGGGCGGGGCGTGCGGTTGCGGAAGAAGTTCACCACCATCGTCACCGGAACGATGAAGGCGTGAAAGAAGATCAGGTACGAGCCGCCGTCGAAGAGAAAGGCGAGGTAGAAGGCGTAGCCGAGGAAGATGCCGCCGAAGATGCCGTTGAAGGATCGTGACGCGCTGCTCTGCCCCTGCTTCACCGACGCCATGGCGATCATGACGATCCCACTGATCGCGAGCAGTGCGACATACCAAGTGAACATGGCTCGAACTCTGGCAGCGCGCCCCTGGTGATCGCTTACGGAAAGGTTGTCGCGGCCGGGCCCGTCGCGACAATGGCGAAGATCACATCCGTCGCCGACGTTTCCGCTGTGCGAGGGGCGGCGTTCATCGCCTGTTTACGATGATCGGGTGCTGCTCGATGATCCGCGTTCCGGCTTCGGTGACGCTCGCCGTGGACGGTTCCGGAACCTGTCGCCGCACCACGCGGCCTGGGTGCTGGTCACCGCGGTGCCGGCGCTGCTGGTCGTGTTGCAGATTGTGGCCGTGCGCAACAACTTCGAGGGCCCGCTGCACAGCCTCTGGGAGGATTTCGCCGGGACACCCAAATCGGTCTCCGTGCCGTGGGCGGGGCTGGCGCTGGCGCTGGTCGGGTTGTCGTGGCGGTGGCGGTTCATCACCGTGGGCGTGGCGGTGATCGTCGATGCCGTCTGTGCGTCGATCCGGGTGTCTCTCGGCGGCCCGCTGACCATCGGCAACGGTGCGGTCATCGCCCTCACCGCGGTGGTGCTGATCGCCTGGCTCGGCTGGGAGGGTGTGCCCAAACGCAACGCCCTGCACGCGGCGGCGCTGGGATCGCTGCTGATCATCGCCACCAAGGTCGGTGACGTGTGGCTGCACTTCACGGTGGTGGCCGGGCCGGAGGTCCGCGACCGCTATCTGGTGCTGGCCGATCACGCCTTCGGTGAGCCCGCATGGGTGATGGGCCGGGTGATCGACGCCCTGGGCCCGGTGGTCTACGGCGTATTGCATTGGGTCTACATCGAATTGCCGGTGGCCGCGATGGTGGTGGCGGTCTGGCAGCTGCGCAAGGTGGTGCGCACCGGGGTGTGGCCCCGGCACTATCTGGTGCGCACCTTCCTGGTGCTGGGCCTGGTGGGCCCGGTGATCTACCTGATATTCCCGGTGGTCGGGCCGATGTTCGCCTACGGACCCGATGGGCACGGTCTGCAGGCCGGCGACTATTGGCCGCACGTGGTGCCACCGACCGACTACCACCCGAAGCCCATGCCGTTCGACCGCTACACGCCGCGCAACTGCATGCCCTCCATGCACACCGCCTGGGCGACTGCGGTTTTCCTGCACACCCGCCGCGACAACGACGGTGCGCCCGCACCCCGCTGGGTGCGCTGGGCCGGGACGTTCTGGTTGCTCGCGACGCTGTCGGCCACTCTGGGTTTCGGCTATCACTACGGCGCCGACCTGCTCGCGGGTTCGGTGCTGGCCCTGACCGTCGAATCGGTGCTGCGCGCCCCCGAGCGCGGCTGGGACCGGGCGCGCGCACTGCTGGTCGCCGCCGGATTCACGCTGCTGATCGGATTGCTGCTCGCCTACCGGTATCTGGCGGTGTGGATGGCCGAATATCCGCTGCCCGCGGGGATCATCGCGCTCGGTCTGTTCGCCGGATTCGCGTCGGCGTTCTATCGCACCTGGTTCGCGCGCACGGCCGCGGAGGTGCCCGAACCGGTCGCGGTGTAGCGGGTGCGGTCAATCGTCGGGGAGGTCCTCGTCACCCATCTCGTTGATCAGCAGCAGGCCGTCGCGGTGGCGCTGTTCCCGATAGGCCGTCCGGCCGACCAGGTGCGCGATAGCCGGCGCGGTGACCAGCGTGAACAGGCCGACGAGCACCAACATCCAGACGTTGGGATGGCCGCGCAGCTGGATCGCCGAACCGATCAGAATCAGAACCAGGCCGACGACTTGAGGTTTCGTCGCCGCGTGCATGCGCGAGAGGGTGTCGGGGAAGCGCACGATCGCGACCGCGGCGGTGGCGGCGAGGAACGCCCCGAGCAGGATGGTCGCGTACGACAACCAGATCAGCGCGGTATGGAAGATGCCGCTCATTTGTCGTCCCGCACCCGGAAACGCGTAACCGCTGCTGATCCCAGGAAGCCGACCAGCGACAGCGCGACGATGCCCGGCACCACCGTGGTGTCGTCGCTGTAGGCGGCCCACACCGCCAACCCCGCCGCGGCGATGCCGACCAGCGAATCGATGCCGACGACCCGGTCCAGGGTGCCGGGACCGGCCAGCACCCGGAAGGAAGTGAAAGCCGCGGCGGTCGCCAGGAGTATGCCCGCCACGATCGCGACAAAGGTCATGAACCTGCCTCCTGTAATTTGCGGGACACCCGCACCCGGTCGGCGGCGCGAGCCGCTACGCGATGGTCGCTCACGCCGCCTCCTGTTTGTTGCCTTCGAAGGACCTGATCAGCAGGCCTTCCAACCGGCGGGTGATGTAGTAGAACTTCTCGACCGCGTCGTCGCTGCCGACATCGAGTACGTGCACCCACGCGACCCCGGCCACCCGATCCAGTTCCAGCACCATCGTGCCGGGAATCAGATTGAGCACATCGGCGCACAGCACCATCACCAGATCCGAGTCGATCGCGAGTCGCACCCGCAGCACCCCCGAGACCGGCGCACCGGCGGGCCGCACCGCGAACCACGCGATCTGAAGACTGGATTCGATCGCGTAATAGGCGGTGAGTACGACCAATTCGATCAGTGGCAACACCCGCAGCCCGCCGTTGACCGGAACCCGGGGCAGCGGCAGCAGCACCATGATCAGGATGCCGACCACCAGCCCGGCGAGCAGATTGGCGACACTGGCATTACCCCACAGCGCGGTGTAGAGGACGGCCAGCCAGATCAGCACGCCGATGCGAACCAGTCGTTCCCGCGTCATCGGTTTCCTCCCGACTGCCACGTCTCCGGCGGGCCGAGCACGGTGCCCAGATATCGGTGCGGATCGTTGAGATCTTCGGCCGCGCGTTGGCAGATGCCCAGAATCGGCCCGGCGAATACCGTCAGCGCGAGCGCGACCACGATCAACGCCGCCGTCGGGGCCACCATCAGCCGGGGCATGCGGCCGGGGTCGACGCGGTCGTCGAACAGCACATCGGTGGATTCGTCGATCAGCGCCGAGGGGGCGGCATCGGCCAGTTCACCCTCCGGGGCCTGTACGCGCGGGCGCCAGAACGCTTTGCTCCACACCCGCGCCATGACGTACAGCGTGAGCAGGCTGGTCGTCACCGCGCCGGCGATCAGCATCCAGGCCAGCACGCTCCCGTCGGCGGCGCCCGCCTGCAACAGCCGCACCTTGCCGATATATCCGGAGAACGGCGGAATACCACCGAGATTGAGCGCCGGAATGCCGAACAGCAGGGCCAGCGCCGGACTCGCCGCCAGCAATCCGCCCAATCGGCTCAGCGACGCCGACCCGGCCTGCCGCTCGATCAGGCCCACCACCAGGAACAGGGTGGTCTGGACCAGAATGTGGTGCACCACATAGAAAACCGTGCCGGTGGTGCCGCCGACCGAACCCAGCCCCACCCCGAACATCAGATAGCCGATATGGCTGACCAGGGTGAACGACAGCAGACGTTTGATATCGCTCTGCGCGATCGCACCCAGGATGCCGATCACCATGGTGAGCAGACCGCACACCAGCAGCACGTTGTCGAAGGTGCCGGCCGGCAGCAGCAACGCGTGCACCCGGATGATGGCGTACACACCGACTTTCGTCAGCAGACCCGCGAAGACCGCGGTGACGGGTGCGGGGGCGGTCGGATACGAATCCGGCAACCAGTTCGACAGCGGGAACACCGCGGCCTTGATGCCGAACGCCACCAGCAGCACCGCGCAGATCGCGCTGCGCACGCCCAGCGGCACCGTGCCCATCCGCAGCGACATGTCGGCCAGATTCAGGGTGCCCGTCGCCGCGTACGCCAGTGCGATGCCGGTGAGGAAGATCAGCGACGACACCATCGACACCATCACATACGACACCCCGGCCCGGACCCGGTCGGCGCTCGCGCCCAGCGTGAGCAGGACGAACGACGCGGCCAGCAACACCTCGAATCCGACGAACAGATTGAACAGGTCACCGGCCAGGAAGGCGAGCGAAACACCCGCGCTCAGAATCAGATACGTCGGCTGGAAGATCGAGGTGGGTTGGCGTTCGGTGCCGTCGCTGATACCCTGCCCGACCGCGAAGATCAACACCGCGAGCAGCACGATCGACGACACCAGCAGCATGCCCGCCGAGAGCCGGTCGACCACCAGTGTGATGCCGATCGGCGTCTCCCAGCGGCCGACCTGCACCGCACCCATACCGTCGCGGTCGGCCAGATACAGCAGCACCCCGGAGATCGCGACCACCACCGTCAGCGCCGCGATCGAAATCGCCTGCTGCACGCGCGCTTTGCGACCGACGATCAGGGTCGCGGCCGCGGTGAGCAGCGGGATCAGCACCGGGAGCGGGCAAAGGGCGGGGAGCAGACCGGGGGACAGGCTCATTGTTCGGGATCCTCGCCCTCGCGCTGCGCGGCGACCTTCACGTCCTCGGGGTCGTCCTCGACCTGTTCCGTGGTGGTCAGCGCGAAGGCCCGATAGGCCAGGGCGAGAACGAATGCCGCCAAACCCATCGTGATGACGATCGAGGTGAGAATCATCGCCTGCGCGAGCGGATCGGCCGGGTCGTGATGGCGCCGGTCCGATTCACCGAGGATCGGCGGCCGTCCGTCCGGTCCGCTCATGGTGAGGATCAGCAGGTTCACCGCATTGCCGAACAGGATCAGCCCCAGCAGCATCTTCGACACCGCGCGTTCGAGCACCAGATACACCCCGCAGGCGACCATGATCCCGATCAGGGCCAGCATGGTGATATTCGCGCTCATCGCATCCCTCCCTTCGTCGAAGACGTTGTGCCGTCCAGGAATTCGATATCGAGGCGGGCGCCGAGGCTGCGCAGCACGTCCAGGACCAGACCCACCACGATCAGGTACACGCCCAGGTCGAACAGCATCGCGGTGACGAATTTGACATGTCCGAGCACCGGCAGGGTGACCTCGATGATGGCCGAGGACAGCGGTGGCGCGCCCAGCAGCAGCGATCCGGTCGCGGTGCCCGCCGACAGCACCAGTCCGGCGCCCAGCACATGTCCGGCGTCGACCGGCAGCGCCTCGGCCAGCTCGTAGCGGCCACCGGCGAGATAGCGCATGACCAGGGCCAATCCGGCGGTGAGACCGCCCGCGAAGCCGCCGCCCGGCGCATTGTGGCCGGCGAAGAAGAAATACGCCGACAGCACCATCATGGTCGGGAACAGCATCCGGGTGGTCATCGCCATCACCATCGACCGGTCCCGCGGGGCGACGAGCGGACTGGCGCGCAACCAGTAGGCCCGATCCGGGTCGGGGGTGTAGCCGGGGGCGTCGGAGACGCGCGGCAGGGTGCCGAACCGGCGGCTGCGGAACATCAGCGAGGCGACACCGGTGGCCGCGACCACCAGCACCGAGATCTCGCCGAGGGTGTCCCACGCCCGGATGTCGACGAGCAGCACGTTCACCGCGTTCTTTCCGCCGCCGAAACTGTATGCGGCGGGCGGGATTCGATGCCAGATCGGTTCGGTGCTGCGGGCCGCGGTGGCGAAGGCCGCCACGATCACCACCGCCGCTCCGACCGCCGCGGACAGGATGGCGCGGCGCACCTTGAGGGCTGCGGTGCGGCTGGGTTCGATCTCGGCGGAGAACTTCCGCAGCACCAGCACGAAGATCACCAACGTCAATGTCTCGACCAGGAACTGGGTGAGGGCGAGATCCGGCGCGCCGTGCAGGGCGAAGATCACACCGCAGCCGTAGCCGGTGACCCCGACGAGCAGCACGCTGGCGAGGCGGTTGCGCATGATGGTGGCGCCCAGAGCCATCGCGGCCATCACCAACGCGATCACCAGCTGTAGTGAGGAATCCCACGCCCGCACGGAGATGCGCGAACGCGCGCCGATGAACAACAGGACCAACGGCAACGCCACGACCGTGATCAGGATCAGCCCCTGATTCAGCGGCAGCGAACCACGCTGGGTGGCACCGGTCATCCGCAGCGACAGCTGATCCATCGCGCGCAGTACGGCGTCGTAGACCCGGTCGGCGTTGCCGAGGCGCGGATTCACCGATTCGCCGATCCGGTCGCGGATCTCGAACAGCACCAGACCGCAGGCGATGGCGATCAGGGTGAGGGTGAGCGGGGTGCCCCAGCCGTGCCACAACCCCAGATGCGCCTCCAGCGGCCCGAGGGTGCGGGCGTAGGGCGAGAGCAGCCGGTCCATCCAGGGCGAGGCGAGACCCGCGGCCAGAGAGGCCACGGCCAGCACGGCCGGCGGCGCCACGAACAGCGCACTCGGGGGATGCCAGGGCGGCTCCGGCTCCGGCACACCCTCGGAGGCGCGTTTCGTACCGAACGCGCCCCAGACCATGCGCGCGCTGTAGCCGACGGTGAACATCGACCCGAGCACGATGCCGATCGCGACGGCGATCCGAACCGGTGGGTTCAGATTGCCCGCGTCGAGTTCGGCGGCGAAAGCGCTTTCCTTTCCGACGAATCCGAGCAGCGGCGGAATCGCGGCCATGCTCAACGCGGCGAGCGCCGCGACCGCGCACAGGACCGGCGCGCGCCGCCCGATGCCGGAGAGCCGGCGCAGATCGCGGGTGCCGGCGCTGTGATCGACGATGCCGACCACCATGAACAGACATCCCTTGAACAGCGCGTGCGCGACCAGCAACGCCGCACCGGCCAGCGCCGCCTCCGGGGTGCCGGTGCCGACCAGGACCAGCAGGAATCCGAGCTGGCTCACGGTGCCGAAGGCGAGCACCAGTTTCAGGTCGTAGACCTGCAGCGATCGCAGACCGGCGAGCAGCATCGACAGGATGCCGAGGGTCAGCACGATCGGATGCCACACCGGTGCCTCGGACAGGCCCGGGGCGAGTCGCGCCACCAGGTAGATACCGGCCTTCACCATCGCGGCGGCGTGCAGATAGGCGCTCACCGGGGTGGGTGCGATCATTGCGCCGGGCAGCCAGAAGTGCAGTGGCACGATCGCCGATTTGCTCAACGCGCCGATCAGGATCAGCACCACCGCGACATTGGTCGACCAGTCGTGCGGATCGGCCCGCGCCACCACATCGGAGAGCAGATAGCTGTCGCAGCGCTGCCCGAGCAGCACCAGGCCGACCAGCATCGCCAAGCCGCCCGCGGCCGTGACCAGCAGCGCCTGCAGCGCCGCGCGACGGCCGGTGCTCTGTTCGGCGTGATGGCCCACCAGCAGGAACGACAGCACCGTGGTGAGCTCCCAGAAGGTGAACAGCACCAGCATGTTGTCGCTGACGACGAGCCCGAACATGGCCCCGGCGAAGGCCACCAGATAGCCGGCGAAGATACCCAGGCGGGCTCGGTCGTCGTCGTCGAAATATTCGGCGCAATAGGCCAAAACCAGCGCGCCCACGCCCAGGACCAGCACCGACATGATGGAGGCGAGGCTGTCCAGACGCAGATCCAGATTCATGTGGATCTCCGGCGCCCAGGCGATCCGGACCTCGGCGTCGCTGTTCCAGTTCGCGATGACCCATACCAGCCCGGCCAGCGGCGCCAGGGCGATCGGGTAGAACCCGCGCCTTCCCCATACGCGCACAGCGAGCGGTGCGAGCAGGGCGGCACAAGCATGGGCTAGCAGGATGGCGAGCAAACGTCACTCCGTCGGTCGGCGGCGGGGTGGTGGCGCCCCGATCCTACTGCTGACTCCGGGCTTCAGTGGTCACGGCCGGATCCGCGCGGTCCGGAGCGCGACCTTCCAGAGACGATGGCTATATATCGGCTACCGATTCGGTGGTGGTCGGCTTGCGCCAATAGCGCAGGGCGAGCAGGCCCGCCGCGCAGACTGCGGTGATGCTCAATGCGGTCCAATAGGGCGCCGCCGAGCTCATCGTCGTGGCTGGGCACAGGTACCACTGGCCGGGATCGGAGACGCATTGCGGCCGGTCGAGGTGATCGCGCAGGGCGGTTACCACCGACGGCACGAATATGATCGCCACACCGAGCACCCGGGTCGGGTTGTATCGCGGTGCGGCACTGCCGAAGCTGTAGCCGGCCACCGCTGCGAGCAGCCCGCTCAACACCGCCGCCTGCACGCCGCCGGTGATCCGATGGCCGGAGACCAGCGCGCAGTACAGCGCCATCGCTGCCAATGTCGCCATGGCGAGCATCGGCATCGGCCGCCGGAATCCCGCGACCAGCCCCAGCGCGATCAACAACACCAGGGGAGCGACCGACCAGATCGGCAGCCGGGCCGGTATCAACGCTCCGCCCACCACCGACAACGCGACGGCCAGCAAGATCAACACACCGTCGCGCCGCGGCAGCAAGAAGGCCGCCACTACGGCTGCGGCCACTGCCAGGGACGCGGCGAAGGCGATACCGCCGGCGTTGTCGGCGTGCCGAGCAAGCCATTCCGCGCTGAACACCCGACCGATGACGAAGATCAGTCCCGCGACGATCGGCGCCATAGGTAATTCGACCGAGCGCCGTTCCACGGTGTCCTGGTTGCGATTGACGATCATGCCGACGATTACGAGGACGAGGGTGATCACGATCAACCACAGCGGCGGCAGCGTGGTCGTCGACCAACCCGGCGCGCCCATCACTCCGTTCCGCACGGTTCCCGTCGAGGTCGAACCGAGCTGGCCGAAGACCACCGCCGCGAGCGCCCCCAGGGTCCAGCCGAACACCTGCAGCCAGCCGCGCAGCACCGCGACCGCGATTCCGCCCAGCAGAATTCCGCCCGCCAGCGTTTCCAGATAGTTCAGAGTGGCCGGCGCGATGCTCTGGTCGCCGCTCTCGGCCAGCAGATGAGCCAGCAGCATGGTCGCCACCCCGCACAGCGCCGTACCCCATGCGACGAGGGCGTGATTGACGGTGGTGGCGAAAACGGCCACGATCAGCGCGACGATCGCGCCCACGGCGATGGCCTTCGGCTGGCTGGCGGCGAGCATATCCATCTGCAGCACCGAGGTCTGCGAGGCCCAGCGGAAGCCGTTGGGCAGCAGCAACGACAGCCCGGCGACCAGGGTGGCCAGGGCCGCCGTGATCATCTCCAGAACCGCGTGGTGCGTGCGCACCAGCCGAAAATACCTGCGAACGGGGTGGAACCGGGGCAGACCTGCCGGATCGGGCGCGCCGGTCGGAGGCGCGGCGAATCAGAGTGTCGCGCGCTTGCCGGCGTACTGCCGCAGCGCCTCGACCTGATCGGCGTCGAGGGAGGGCCGCACACTGCCGCGGGCCGTCGCCAGATCCGCGGCGCCGAGCGCGGCGGCATCCACATCGCGGCGCATCGCGGCCATCGCGGCCTCGCGCAGCAGTGCCGCGCAGTCGGCCGCCGAGTAGCCGTCCAGGTCGGCGGCCAGTGCGGCGAGGTCCACATCGTCGCTCAGCGGCACGGAACGGCTTGCGGTGCGCAGGATTTCGGCCCGGGCCGCGGCGTCCGGCGGCGGGACGAAGACCAGCCGCTCCAACCGGCCCGGACGCAGCAGCGCGGGGTCGATCAATTCGGGCCGGTTGGTGGCGCCGACCACCACCACATCGCGCAGCGGTTCCACCCCGTCCAGTTCGGTGAGCAGCGCCGCGACCACCCGGTCGCCGACGCCGGAGTCCGTGCTCTGGCCGCGTCGCGGGGCGAGGGCGTCGATCTCGTCGAGGAAGATCAGCGAGGGAGCGGAATCGCGGGCTCGCTGGAACAGTTCGCGTACCGCGCGCTCGGAGGAGCCGACCCATTTGTCCATCAGTTCGGCGCCCTTGACCGTATGCACGCTGAGCTGCCCACTTCCGGCCAGCGCGCGCACCAGGAACGTCTTCCCGCAACCCGGCGGTCCGTACAGCAGCACTCCGCGCGGCGGGTCGATACCCAGGCGCGCGAACGAATCCGGATGCCGCAGCGGCCACAGCACCGCCTCGGTGAGCGCCTGTTTGGTCTCGGTCATATCGCCGACGTCGTCGAGGCTCAGGCTGCCGATCGCCAGTTCCTCCGTACCCGAACGCGAGAGCGGCCGGATCACCTCCAGCGCGCCGACCAGATCCGCCTGCATCAACTTCGGCTCGGCGTGATCGCGGCTGGCCCGCGAGGCCGCCCGCAGCGCCGCCTCCCGGCACAGCGCCGCGAGGTCCGAGACGACGAATCCCGGTGTGCGCGAGGCGATCTCGTCGAGATCGAGATCCTCGGTCGGTACCTTGCGCAGCAGTTGTTGCAGCAGTTCCGTGCGGACCGCGGCGGTCGGCAGCGTCAGCGCCACTTCGCGATCACAGAGATCCGGTGCCCGTAGCCGGCTGTCGACCGCGGTGGGATGAGAGGTGGTGGCCAGGAAGGCCACTCCGGCCGTGGCCACCGCGGCGCGCAGTTGATCCAGAATGAGCGTCGCCACGGGCTCCGGCTGCTCGGGAAGCAGGGCGTCGATATCGGTGATCAGCAGGACACCACCCGCGCCGGAGCAGACCTCCGAGACCGCGAGCCCCACCTCGCGCAACCGGGTGCCGCTCTCGGACGCGCCGACGGTCGGGCCGTCCAGTTCCACGATGCGCCGCGGTGTCGACACCGCGCGTGCCAGGGTGGCTTTGCCGGCGCCGGCGGGCCCGGTGATCAGCACGCCCAGATGCGGCGGGGCGCCGAGGGTCCGCAGGAGTTCCGGTTCGTCGAGCGCCAGGCTCAGCCATTCCGACAGTTTCGCCGCGGGCGCGCGCACCCCGGCCAGATCGGCCACCGGGACGGCCGAGGGACGCTCGCGCACCAGCATCCGACTGCCGGGACGATTCGGCGCCAGCGCGCCCCGGGGATCGTGGGAGGCGTCCGCCGCCGGGGCCGCGGCGCCCCACACGACCGCGCTGTTGGGCTGCACGCTCACCGGGCCGCCGGTGGGATCGGTGGTGGTCACGGTCAGCAGTTCCGAGGTCCAGGCGATCGCGAAGGTACGCGAGAGCGCTTGTGTCGCGGCGGCGGAGCTGGTGCCCGGCCCCAGATCGCGGGGCAGCAGCGATACCGCGTCACCGACGGTGACGACCTTGCCGAGCAGCGCCTGCCGCAGCGTGGATTCCGCGATCGCGCCCATCGCCGCGACCGAACCGGTCACCGAGATGTGCCGGGCCCCGTACACCGTCACCGGGGCCACGACCACCGCGCCGTCCTCGCGCACCCCGGCATTGGACAGCGTCACATCGTCGAGCAGGGCGATTCCGGCGGGTGTATCGGCGGGCGCCCGGCCGACCACCGCGGCCGTGCGCCGGGAGCCGATCACGCTGATTCCGTCCCACTCCCGCAATCCCAGGGCCGCGAGCGCCTCGGAATGCAGGCGAACCACGCCGCGGCGGGCGTCGGCGGCCGAGCGGTTGAGTCGGGCAGTCAGCGACAATTCAGGCACGTCTGCCATTGTGCCCGCGGCGCGGTAGCGGCCGTGTGGATCGAGCTCTCCCGCTCAGCGCCCGCCCGGCCTGCGCAACCGCAACCGCGCCGACGATTCGCGAATGCCCGGCGGCCGCCGCAGCCGCAGCCGCGCACCCTCGCCGATCGGCGGCATCCGCCGGGCCGCACGCCGCTGCGCACGGCGTTCGGCCGGTTTGTGATGCCAGGTCTCCGGCCGCGCCGCCACCCAGCGCTGCGAGCGCCACGCGAACGGGATGTGCACCAGATACAGCCCGATCAGCACCATCAGCAGGATCAGCGGATAGGTGACCAGGGCGGCCGCGGCCAGCGCGACCAGGACCAGCAACAGTGCGGCCGCCTGCGGCGCGACCGACACCGACTTCATCGCCAGCGTGGGGATCGTGCTGACCGCGAGCAGCGCCGCGAACACGGTCCACGCCGCCACCATCGGGAAGTTGTTCCACCATCCCTCGCCGAACTGGCTGTGCAGCGCGATCGGCAGCAGCGCGATCAACGCCGCCGCCGGCGCGGGAACGCCGGTGAAGTATTCGCGCTCCCAGTCGGGCCGGGTGTCGTCGTCCATGATCGTGTTGAACCGGGCCAGCCGCAGCACGATGCTCACCGCGTAGATCAGCGCGATGATCCAGCCCGCGCTGTCCTGGCGCAGGAAGGTCACGTACAGCACCAGGGCCGGTGCGACGCCGAAGGAGATGGCATCGGCCAGCGAATCCAGTTCGGCGCCGATCTTGGTGGTCGCCGACAGCATCCGGGCCAGCCGGCCGTCGAGGGTGTCGAGGACGGCGGCCGCGCCGATCATCGCCAGGGCGATGTCGAGGGAGCCGTCGAGTGCGAATTTCACCGCCGACAGTCCGGCACACAGCGCCAGGATCGTCACGATGCTCGGCAGCAGGCGGATCGTGCGGCGGCGGCGACCCGGTTCGGTCACGGTGTTCTCGATCATGGCAGCAGTTCGGCCAGCACCGTTTCCGCGCCGATCGTGCGCTGTCCGGGCTCGACCAGCAGCCGGGTGCCGGCCGGGAAGTAGGTGTCGACCCGCGACCCGAACCGGATCAGACCGTAGGTCTCGCCGATGCTCAACGCGTCGCCGACCTTGGCGTCGCAGACGATGCGCCGTGCTAGCAGTCCGGCGATCTGGACGACCGTCACCAGCTGACCGGAGGCGGTCTCGAGCACCATGCTGTTGCGCTCGTTCACCGAACTGGCCTCCGGCAGATCCGCCGAGCGGAATTGACCACGCTGGTAGGCGATGGTGCGCACGGTGCCCGAAACCGGGGTGCGCTGCACGTGCACGTCGAGCACCGACAGGAAGATGCTCACCCGGGGCAGCGGGGTGTCGCCGAGGTTCAGCTCGGCCGGCGGCACCGCGGTGTCGACGAGTGCGATCTCACCGTCGGCCGGGGCGACGACGATATTCGCCCGATTCGGCGGCACCCGGTGCGGATGCCGGAAGAAGGCCGCCGAGGCCGCGGCCGCGGTCAGCCCGGTGCGGCGCAGCCAGCGACGGCGCCGCCCGCCGAGAACCGCCACCGCCAGCGGCGCGGCCACGAAGGGCAGGCCGGCGGGATGCAGCGGCGGAATCGCTGCTTTGACCAGGTCGGCGACATGACCGAGCCCGGTACGTTCGGGCGTACCGGGCGGGGTGGGGCGGCGGGCCACGGACTCCTCTTTCGTGCGCGGATGACATTCGGTCCGCAGAGCTTCCGGGACCGCGCTCACACCTTACGGGACACGGCATCACCGTGGCGTGGTCCCGATCGGGCGTACTCGCCGCCGGATGCCGTCAGCGCGCGGCTTTGCGCCCCGTGGCCAGCCGCACCAGCCACAGCAGGATCACCGCTCCGCCCAGGCAGGTGAGGAAGCTGAAGAAGAAGCCGCCGCTGTGCACGTCGACGCCGAACAGCCGCAGGATGAAACCGCCGATCAGGCCGCCGATCACCCCCACGACGATATTGAGCAGGATGCCCTGCTGGGCGTCGGTGCCCATGATCTTGCTGGCGATCCAGCCCGCCAGGCCGCCGATGATGATCCAGCCGATGATTCCGAGACCGAGCATTGGTGTCCTCCAGGGAAACTCGTCGGAAATTGCCGTCGTCGCCTCGCCACGGTTCGGTATCGGAACCAGTCTGCGAGCCGGTTCTACACGAATCGATTGTGACAATACCCACCGTGGGGATTAGCATTCCTATTAATATGAGGGGGCCTCATGTCTACGCGCACGTAGCACTCGGACTCGTCGGGTCGAACCGTCGGTTCGCGAACGACGAGCGCGTCGGCCTCCGAGGCCCGATGAAGGAATGTTCGATAGCGGGTGGCGCCCGGACCGGGGCAGATTTCCGGTTCTCCGGCCCGCCGGCAGGTACATAGGAGATGCGCGATGGCTGCTCGACTCGCCCAAGTCACCGGGGTGGAGCACACGGCGATGCTCGGGCTCGGTGTGTACCGCCCCGCCCGGGTCGTGACCAATGAGGAAGTCGCCGGACCGATCGAATCCAGCGACGAATGGATTCGCACCCGCTCGGGCATCCGGACCCGGCGGTTCGCCTCCGAATCCGAGACCATCATCGCCATGAGCGCCGCCGCGGCGCGCGATGCCATGGCCGCCGCGGGGATCACCGCCGAGCAGGTCGACTGCGTCATCGTCGCGACCTCGACCTGGCTGCTGCTGACCCCGGCGGCCGCCCCGCAGATCGCCACCGAACTCGGGATGAACAATCCGGCCGCATTCGACATCTCCGCCGGGTGCGCGGGCTTCTGCCATGCGCTGGGCGTGGCCTCGGATCTGGTCAAGGGTGGCACAGCGGGCCACGTGCTGGTGATCGGCGTCGAGCGGCTCACGGACACGTTCAACCCGGCCGACCGCGGCACCGCCTTCCTGTTCGCCGACGGTGCGGGTGCCGTGATCGTCGGCCCGTCCGACGAGCCGGGCATCGGCCCCACCGTCTGGGGTTCGGACGGCGAACAGCATCACGCGATCCGCCAGGACAAGGACTGGATGGAGTTCTTCCGCGAGATCGACGAGAAGGGCACCGACGCGGTCCGCCCGTACCTGGCGATGGAGGGCACCGCGGTCTTCCGCTGGGCCGCCCATTCGCTGAAGAAGGTCTGCCTGGACGCGATCGAGCGGGCCGGCCTGACCCCCGGCGATATCGACGCGATGGTTCCGCACCAGGCCAACGGCCGCATCATCGAGATCATGGCGCGCGAGCTGAAGTTGTCGGCCAATTGCGCACTGGCCAACGACATCGAGGAGACCGGCAACACCTCGGCCGCCTCGGTTCCGCTGGCCATGGAGGCCATGCTGCGGTCGGGCGAGAGCAAGCCCGGTGCGGCGGCGTTGCTGGTCGCTTTCGGCGCGGGCCTGTCCTACGCGGCGCAGGTGGCGAAACTGCCGAACTGGCAGTAGCCGAGTCGAACTGCGCGGGTGTCCGGCGGGCGCGCGTCAGCCCATGGTCCAGGTGACCGTCACCGTGAAGGTCACCGTCTGCCGACCGGGTTCCAAAGGTACGTCCGGAGTAGCGAATTGGGCCTTGGCCTGCGGCGGCGCCGATTCCCCGCTGCTGGTCTCGTTGATGGTCTTCACGTCCTTCAACTTCAGGCCCGACAGCACCGCGTACTGGTTGGCGCGCGCCTTGGCGTCGGCGAAGGCGCCGGCCCGGGCGTCGGCCAGCAGTTTCGAATTGTCGTCGAGCGCGAACGACACGCCGCGGATGCGGGTGTCGTTCCCGCCGGCCCCGACCGCCGACGCCAATACGCCCGAGGCCTTGGACAGATCGCGAACCACGACGTGCACGGTGTTGGTCGCGGTGTACCCGGTGACGTTGTGGTCGGGGCCGTACTGCGGCTGCACCGACACATCGGTGGTCCGGATGTCCTCGCGTGTGGCGCCCGCGTTCACCATCGCATCGGTGATCGCCGCGGCCTTGCTGTTGGCGTTCGCGATGGCGGTGGACACGTCGGGCGCGGTCACTTCGACACCCACGTCGGCGTTCAGGGTGTCCGGCGCTCCCCGCACCTGACCGGTGCCGACCACCGTCACCTCGCGTGAGGTCCCCGAATCCGAACTGCCACAACCGCTCAGCAGCACGGTGGTTCCCACGAGTACCGCCAACACGCCCGTCATCCGTCGCATACCGGGCAAATTACGCGGTCGAACCCGCCTGTGGGGCCAAAGGCGCGCCGAGTCAGCGCTCGGCCGCGGCCTTGATCTTGCCGAGGGTTTCGTTCATCCCGGCGACCAGATCGGCCTCGAACTGCTGCTCGCCGCCGAGGAGCGCGTCGATCATCAACCGCACCGGTTTGCGCACCCCGTTCGGCACGTCGCGGCGCTCGGTCACCCGCGTGCCGGCCGCGGTGGGTTCGAGGGTGTAGCTCCACACCGTGCCGTTCTCGTTCATCCGGAACGCGAAGGCCTGATCGGGCTCGTAACGCACGATGCGTGAGGTGGTCGGGTAGTACTTGCGGCCGACCTTGTTGAAATTCACCGTCCACGTGCCGGCGCGCGGCGTGCCCAGCGGAATCATCTTCAACGTGGTGGGGCTGAATTCCGGCATCCGCCCGAGATCGGAGACGACCGCCCACACCTTGTCCGGCGTGGCGGCAATGTCGATGGTGGCTTCCAGGGTGTTCGGCAACGCTGCCTCCGAGATCGTGACGGGTGTGGTTATGACGGTCGGTAACGGTAATCCTAGTACTCCAGCCGGACTTCGTAGACAACGATTCTGCTGTTCAGGGTGCCGGGAGTTGGGCGGCCACCGCGTGATCAGGTTGTGTTTGTGTGGGACACAACTGAATTGGCGGTGGCCGTGTTCGACAGCGTAGCCGCCCCACGGTGGCGGCGACAGTTCGACGAGTTCACCGGCGCGATCGGGTCACGGTTCGCGCGAGCCGAGACCCGTGCGACTGCCGGGCGGATGCTGACCGGGCTGATATCGGAGCTGCCGGCCAAGAACTGCTGGACACTGGCCGAGTATGCCGGTGATCGCTCGCCGGATGCGATGCAGCACCTGCTCGCGTCCGCGGTCCTCGACGAGGACGGGTTGCGAGATGACCTGCGCGACTACGTGGTCGGGCATTTGGGCGAGGTCGACGCGACACTGGTGGTCGATGAGACCGGCGACCTGAAGAAGGGTGTGCACACGGTCGGGGTCCAGCGTC